>JAISXC010000024.1 GCA_031270875.1 Desulfovibrio sp. | reverse complement strand
GCCTATATGGCCCTGAGCCAGGAATCGCGCCTGGGAGGCGCCGTGGTCGAACGCCTGGCCGCCCTCTGGGAACAGTGGCTGCCGCTCTTGCAGGTTTACGAGGTGCGCGGGGAGAAAATCTCCTGGCTGGCCGTCTGGCTGCCGGAATCCGTGGAAAATCAGGTGGACGGATGCTGGGCTGCATCCCCTGCCGAGGGCTGGCTTGTCAACACGCTGGCCCGGTTCATGTGCATGAGCGCCGTGCAGGAGTTGCTGCCGGAGATTGAGGAGGCCCGTTGCGCGCCCTCGCCGCGCCCCACCCCGGCCCTGCGTGAAACCCTGGCCCGATTGCGGTTACCGTACAAGGAAAACGGCGCCGCGCTCTCCCGCCGCTATGCGGTGGTAACCCACTACCCGTACCGGGGCGGCTGCGAAATCTGCCAACTGCAAGACAACTGCCCCAAGGGGCGGGGCAGGGACGAAAACCTCTCTCTGCTGCTGCCCGGGCATGAAAAGAACTCAGCGCTCAATGACAGATGACAAGTGAGAGGACATCGCCACGAAAATATTTCTTCGCGGCATGTGCCGGAAACTTCCTCAGACCCGGGTTCTCAACGGCCCTCCATGATGAGCATTCTGGTTCCCCCGTCGGGAGAGCGCACCAGAACTTCCACCGTGCGGGCATTTTGCGTCACGTCTTCCACGAGGCAGGTTTGCGTCGTGTCGCCGTCATAGTTCCGCACATCCACAGTATCGCCGCGTGAAGGAAGGCTGTCGGGAATGATTTCCACAAGGCCGGTGGTGGCGGCGTCGAATCCGTCCCAGGCGGATGCGGCCTGCGGCAGCCATGCGAGACAAACAACGGAAATCACGACCCGGAGGTTTTTCATGGCCTCTTATGTAAATCCATTTTTTATTCTTGGCAACTCCCCATTTTCCTGAAAGACTCTCCCTTGCCGGATGTCGGCGGCATGCGGAAGGATGCGCATGATTTCCCATAAATACCGCAAGAACGGGGAGGTGGGGTTTTGCTGAGGGATGCACACGGCCGCGTCATGCGCTATTTGCGACTTTCCGTCACGGACCGCTGCAACCTGCGCTGCCGCTACTGCCGCAACGGCAAATTCGAGCGATTCATCCCCCACGCGGACATTCTGCGCTATGAGGAAATGCTGCGTTTTGTCGGCCTTGCAACGGCGCTGGGCATCAGCAAGATACGGATAACCGGCGGGGAGCCCTTTGCCCGCAAGGGGTGCGCGAGCTTTCTCGCCATGCTGCGCAAACGCTGGCCGGCCCTGGCTTTGCACATCACCACCAACGGAACCCTGCTTGAGCCTCATGTGCCGCTGCTGGCGCGTTTGGACGTCAAAGCCGTGAACCTTTCCCTGGACAGCTTTGACCGCGCCACCTTTGCCGCCGTGACCGGGCGGGATGCCCTGCCGGCGGTGATCGCCTCCCTGGACAAACTGCTTGCCGCCGGACTGAAGGTCAAAATCAACGTGGTCGCCGTGCGGGGCGTCAACAATACCCAGGTGGACGACTTTGTCCATGCCGCCAGAACGCTGCCCGTCGATCTGCGATTTATCGAATTCATGCCCATGGGCAGCGGCACGCTGTGGAGCAGGGAAAATTTTTGGCCTGCCGCGGAAATAGAAGAGGAAATTTCCCGGCGCGTGCGCCTGACGCCGGTCACGGACAGCACGGGAAACGCTGGTCCGGCCCGCATGTACGCCGTTGCGGGCGGCAGAGGAAGAATAGGCTTCATCACGTCCATGACGGATCATTTCTGCCGCGCCTGCAACCGTCTGCGCCTGACAAGCGACGGGCATGTGCGCACCTGCCTCTTTGCCGACAAGGAATACAATCTGCGCGGCCTGCTCCGGGAAAAACGCATTTCAGACCAACGCCTCGCGGAGGCCCTGCGCCGCATTTGCCTCCTGAAACCGGTGGGAACGGATATTCTGCGGCTGCGCGCCCATGACAAAGCCGTGGCGAAGCGGCGCATGACGAGCATTGGCGGCTGACGGTATGAAAAAGCGTGTCTTGCAAAAAGTGACAAGGCCGTCCCAACGCGCTGGGATGGCCAAACAGCCGTATCCGGACAACGGCTCAATTGGTAATGACTCCCGAAAAAATTCTTCTTTCCCAGTCTTCTACTGCCCCAGCAAAATAAACTCTTCAACGTTCATGGCGTAGACTATGCCGCCGCCGGGCTCGGCCAGGGTCGGCACCTTCCGGATGGCTTCAAGGATCGGTGTAATCAAGGCTTTTTTCGCGACGATCATGAGCACTTCCTTTTCCGGCACCAGAGTGATGCCGAAAAATTTCACGTCTTCCTCGGACGCCGTGCCGCGCCCGGTCAGAATGGTGCCGCCGCGCGCACCGGCTTTTCTGGCCTGGGCCATAACATCGTCGGCATAGCCGTTGTTCACGATAACCGTCAGCAGGGTGTATCCGGATTCCATTTTTTCGCTCCTCGCGCCTTTGGCGGGTTCGGTGATGTCGGCAGTGTTCCGGGATTGACGGACAAGCATGCCGGAAACATCCAGAACAAGGGCAATGCCGCCCAGCTTTCTGGAATGCTCGCGGCAGGTCGCGCACACGGCGCTGATAACGGAATCCGCTTCGTCCCTCATAAGGGTGAAGACGATATCCTGCTGCACATCGGCCAGGAAGAGGGCCTGCAAAATTTTGCTGTCCACAACCGCGCGACCAAACGTGATGGTGCCGCCGCGCGCGCCGGCGGCCTTGGCGATGGCCACGAACTTTTCGCCCCTGTGGCGGCCCACCATGCTGATGAGCAATTTTCCGGGCAGGAAGGTGAGACTCATGATTCGTTGTCTCCCTTGGGAAACACTTTCCGCTGTTTTTGGCGTTTTTCCAGTTGATTGAAAATCATGCCGAGGAATTGGATGGTGACGAGCGGCGCCATGGCGATCATGGCGATCATGCCGAAGGCGTCGGTGGCCGGGTTTCCGCCGCAGGCCACGGACGCGCCAAGGGTCAGGGACAGAACAAAGGTCGTTGCCATGGGGCCGGAGGCGACCCCGCCGGAGTCAAAGGCTATGGCCGTGAACAGCGGCGGGCAGAACTTTGTCAAAATAAGCGCCAGGGCGTAGCCGGGGATGAGCACGAACCAGATGCTCATGCCGGTGACGACCCGGAGCATGCCGAGAACCACGGCGGCCGCAATGCTGATGGAAAGGGCCGCGAACATGATCTTCCGCTGAATGTACCCGCCCGAGATTTCCTCGATCTGCCGCGTGAGTATCCAAACGGCCGGTTCCGCGCACACCACCACGGCTCCAAGAAGAAATCCCACAGGAATTAAGGACATCTCCGAAAAGGAACCCAGAGCGAAACCAAGCGACTTCCCCACAGGTGAAAACCCGCCGGAAACACCGGTCATGAAGGTCACCAGGCCGATATAGGCGTAGACAAGGCCGAAAATCATACGTTTTACCTGCCCGGCGGGCAGCCGCAGCAGCAGGATCTGAAAGATGACGAAAATAATGAACAGGGGAAGGAGCGCCAAGGCTATTTCCTGCATCATGTGGGGCAGGATGGACAAAAACACGCCAGCTTCGGACTGGGCCGCTGATGCGCCCTGCCCGGCCGCGATTTCGGACATGCTGCTGCCGGAAGTCAGCCCGAACACCGCCACCGCGGCAATGGGCCCGATGGACGCGAGCCCGACCAGACCGAAGCTGTCATCGCCGCCAGAACATTCCTTGCCGCGCCCGGCCGCGGCCACACCCATGCCCATGGCCATGATGAAGGGAACGGTGATGGGGCCCGTGGTGGCGCCGCCCGCGTCAAAGGAAACTCCCACGAAACCGGGGTCCACAATGGAACATATGCCGAACAGCGCGATATAGAAACCTATCAGGAGGTAACGCAGGGGAATCTGCACAATGATGCGGCCCGTGCCGACGAGCAGGAAAAACCCCACACCCACGGCGATCATCATGAGCAGCATGCTTCTGTCCATGCCCGGCATGATGTCGGAAACCTGGGTTGCCAGAACCTGCACATCCGGTTCCGCGATTGTGATGGCGAACCCGATGGCGAAAGACGCAAACAGCATGAGGGGGAGGCTGCGTTTGCGCGTCAGGGCGGATCCCACATGCTGGCCAAAGGGGACCATCCAGATTTCCGCGCCGACCAGAAAGATGCTGAGGCCCAGAATCAGCAGCACGCCGCCGAGCAAAAACTGCGGAAGCTGCCCTTCATCCAGAGGGGCTATGGTCAAATTGAGCAACACCACAATGACCATTATGGGAACAACCGAAATCGTGGATTCTTTAAATTTTTCGACAAAATCAACTATCAACTGGCACTCCTCGCTTGGCCGCCGGAAAAATCGCCGCCGCTAATGAATGTCCCTATCACAGAAGCTCCGGAGGGAAAACACGTCAGCGCGGCGAGAGTATTAACAAATTGTCCACACGCAATATCCGATAACATCCCCACTTTGACACTTTGAGCATTCCGGCATATTTTCTCCACATGTTTACAGAGACAGCATATACGAAAAATATTCTCTTGTTAATACCCGTTACAAGAATACATATCCAGGGATCATACCACATGTTCGTGTCCATCCCCCGCAGTTGACAATCAGTCGATTGGCACGTCGGTTGAAAGGTAAAAGCCCCCAGCGCCTACTCCATGAATTTGAGTCGTCTTTTGATTTTCAATGGGACCTGATCCTGGGCTGAAGCCCTGCATCCGGCGGCCGGAGATGTGTTTCGTGCGCCATATCGGACGATTGCTGAAATTTTTGCCATTGTCTGTTTTGTTTCTGTTTTTCAGCCCGCTCAGAAGCATGGCGGACAACTCAGCCCCGACCGCCCCGGCAGACGGCATCCGCCGGGAAATCAGCGCCGCGCGGATACTCGTCAAGGCCTATCCGGACATTGATCTGATTTTGGAACGGGACAGCACAGGCCTGTATCTGCGCGCCGGCCAGGAGCGCCTTTTTTTCAGTCCGGATTCGGGCTGCCCGCCGCCCTCCCCGCTGGCGGAGGAGGACCAGCCCCTGTGCGCTTCGCTCAGTCAGACGTATCCGCGTGGACAGCGGGGACGGGATGCGCCCGCTGGTTTTGAGCCCGGCAGGGTGCGGAATGAAGCCCTGTTCAGAATCCTCTACGGAAAAAATGCGGAAGAAGTGCAAAAAAACTGCGTGCCAGTGCCGTTCATGGATGCCACGGTGCCTTTCAACAAACGCCACGGCGCCGCCGACGCCCTGGAGCGGGTCGGAAAAAAACTGAAAGATCTCGTAAGGCGCGAACCGGCCCTGCGGGAATATATTCTCCCCCTTGAGGGAACTTTTCTCTGGCGGACAATTGAGGGAACCGGCAGGCTTTCGGCCCACGCCTTTGCCGTCGCCATTGATTTGAACGCGAAAGCAGGACCGTACTGGCGCTGGGCAAAATCGGCCGCCGCCGCGCAGAACGCCAGGTCGCGCTACCCGCAGGCCATTGTGGACGCCTTTGAGTCGGAGGGCTTTATCTGGGGCGGCAAGTGGCATTCCTTTGACTTCATGCACTTTGAATATCGGCCGGAACTTCTGCCGGACAACTGCGCTCCCCGGTAACTTTCGCGTTGACTGCGGAAACGGCATCCGCTTCCAACCTTCCTCGCGCCGCGCAATTGAGAGAACCCTGCGGGAACACTATATGGAACTCGGCGAGCGTATGGCCTCTCTGGCCTTCCAGCCCGCTGAGACACAGGCCGTGCCCTGTGAAACTTTTGCCCATGCCGATGCCCTGGCCGGAACTCCGACGCGCTGACGATTCGCCATTGTCCGGACCGGCCGTAAACAGACACCAAACAGGGAGGGAGCAGATGAAAAACGAACTGCGAATGCGTGGAGGCATTCTGGGCGGCCTTGTCCCGCTGATCATTCTTGTTTGCGGGCTGATCTGGCTTTCCGTCGCCGAGCGCGGAGGCACAAAGCCTTTCTGGGCATGCGCCTGGATTGCCATAGCCGCGGGCATACTGTTCGCCAAAGAGCCGAAGGAATATTGCAGGGCGCTTATGCGCGGCATAGGCGACAGAACAGGCATAGTCATTGTCACCGCCTGGCTGTTCGCCGGCGTTTTCGGCGAACTCATGAAAGCAGGCGGTCTGGTCAACGGCCTGCTCTGGATGGGGATGACCACCGGCGCGCAGGGTTCCGTCTTCGTATCCATGGTGTTTTTTGCCGCCATGCTTTTCTCCCTCGGCACCGGAACCAGCACCGGCACCTGCATAGCGCTGTCCCCGGTATTATACCCGGCCGGAATTTTTCTCGGCGCCGATCCGGCCATGCTCGCGCTGGCCATACTTTCAGGCGCCGCCTTCGGCGACAATCTTGCCCCGGTTTCCGACACGACCATAGTGTCGGCCTATACCCAAGGGGCAACCATGCGTGACGTGGTTCGCTCGCGCTTTCCGTTGTCAATCTCAGCGGCGCTTGTGGCGGCGGTGTTTTTCGCCACCATGGGCGGAGGAGGACAGTTGTCGTCCTTGCCGGAAATAAAGGCGCAGCTTGATCCCACAGGTCTTGTCATGTTGCTCTCGCTGGTCATTGTGGTTGTGACGGCCCTTTGCGGGCGGCATATCATTGAAGCTCTCATCTACGGGAACATTTCAGCCGCGCTGCTGGGCCTCCTAACCGGGCGCATCAGCCCCGGGGGCCTTTTCAACATTCCCGAAAAACGCGGCCTGTCCACGGGAATCATAGAGAACGGCGTCAACAGCGTGGTCGGGGCCATAATATTCGCGATTCTGATACTGGCGGTAACGCAGGTTCTGGTGGAAAGCGGCATCATGCGCCGTATTCTGGAAATGGCTGAAAAAACGGCTGTATAACCCCTATTCCTGGGCCTTGCTGGCCGTGCTGATTTTTTCCGTCATCACCGGATGGAACCGCAAAATGATTCCGCAAGGCGGCGAAGAGGAGAGCGAGGAATACAACATTTCCGATCCCAAATAAGAGAGTTATTACCGATGGATAGATGGGTTACTGGGGGGAGTCCAAATCCACCATAACCGGATTTTCATCCATCTCTTCCAGAAATTTGTCGGGGCGTTCCTTTTGCTCCGGGACCTCAATGTCGCCGTACACATATTCGCGGTAACCCGTTCCGGCCGGGATAAGTCTGCCGACGATGACATTCTCCTTGAGGCCGCGCAGGGAATCAACCTTGCTCTTGAGAGAGGCCTCGGTGAGCACCTTGGTGGTTTCCTGGAAAGACGCGGCGGAAATGAAGGAGGAAGTGGTCAGTGAAGCCTGGGTGATGCCCAGCACCAGCGGTTCAGCCGTAGCCGGCTGGCGGCCTTCCGCCCTGGCTTTTTCGTTTTCCCCCCTGAATTCGATTTTATCCACCTGCTCGCCCACAAGGAAGGAAGTGCCGCCAGCGTCGAGCACAGTGACTTTTTTGAGCATCTGTCGCACGATAACCTCAATGTGCTTGTCGTCAATGCCCACGCCCTGAAAACGGTAAACTTCCTGAATTTCATCCACAAGGTAACGGGCAAGGTATTTTTCTCCGCGGGTACGCAGAATATCATGCAGTTCCGGATAGCCTTCTGTCAGAGGGTCACCGGCTTCCACAAAATCCCCGTCCGCCGCCGTGATGTGCCTGCCTTTCGGCACAAGATATTCCTTGGGGTCGCCAATTTCCGGCGTCACGATGAGCTTGCGTTTGCCTTTGGACTCTCCGGCATGGGTCACAGTGCCGGCGATTTCGGACACTTCGGCCTTGTCCTTTGGTTTGCGGACCTCAAAAAGCTCCGCCACGCGCGGCAGGCCACCGACGATATCCTTGGTCTTGGAGGTCTCACGCGGCTTGCGCGCCAGAATGTCGCCGGCTTCAATGCCGTCGCCGTCCTTCACCATAATGATGGAGCCGACGGGCAGCGTGTAGACCGCCGTGGCGGAACCTTGCCCGCGTTGTTTCACATTGCCGCTTTCGTCGCAGACGGAAATGGAGGGCCGAAAATTTGTGGTTCTGTATTCCATGATGGTCAGTGACACCTGGCGCGTCACCTCGTCCACTTTTTCCTGCACGGTTTTGCCGTCAACGATGTCCGAAAAGCGGGCCGAACCGTTTTCTTCCGCCACAAACGGCTCGTTAAAGGGATCCCATTCGGCCAGCAGGGATCCCTTGGCGATCTGCTGGCCATCGGAAACCAGAAGGCGCGCGCCGTTGGGAAGAATGTATTTTTCCCGCTCGCGCCCTTGCGGATCAATAATGGTCAACTGCCCGCTCTTGCCGAGCACCAGATGCGCGCCGTCTCTGTTGACCACTTCGCGTACGCGGTGCAGGAGCACGCGACCCGCGTTAAGGGCCTCAAATTTGTTCTTCTCAATGGTGCTTGAGGCCGTGCCGCCGATGTGGAATGTGCGCATGGTCAGCTGCGTACCGGGTTCGCCGATGGATTGGGCGGCGATAATGCCCACGGTTTCGCCTGTATTGACAAGATGACCCCGGGCCAGATCCCGTCCGTAACAGAGCGCGCATATGCCGCGTTCCGCCTGGCAGGTCAGCGGGGAACGCACCGTGATGGAAGCAATGCTCTTTTCGGCCAGAAGGCGGGCTTCATTTTCCGTAATCAGGGTGTTCTCGGGAATAAGGATTTGCTCCTGCTCGTCCGCGTCATGCACGGGATAGAGGAGAACGCGCCCGACCGTGCGTTCGGCGAGAGGGGTTTTGACGTCCGCGCCCTCTTTCAGATCGGTCAGCTCAATGCCGTCCACTGTGCCGCAATCGTGCTGCGAAACAATGACATCCTGCACAACATCCACCAGACGGCGCGTCAGGTAACCTGAGTTGGCCGTTTTAAGGGCGGTGTCGGCAAGACCTTTGCGCGCGCCGTGGGTGGATGTGAAATATTGCAGCACCGAAAGTCCTTCCCGGAAGGAGGAGGTGATGGGCGTCTCAATAATTTC
>JAISXC010000303.1 GCA_031270875.1 Desulfovibrio sp. | reverse complement strand
CGCGCGCGGCACCATGGTTATCTGCATCAGACGTATGATTTCCTGTACCGCGAGAATGTCGACGCCGAATTCCTCCTCGGCGATGCGGAATGTGACCAGTTGTATCAGATTGTCGTCGCTGGCGTTGTTCCCTTGTTCATCCAGAGCCTGGCTCATTACTACCCCTCCGTCACCTGCGGTAAGAACTCATTTGTGCGGCAACACTCAACCGTTTGCAGAATCGGCTGAAACAAGCCGTCTGCTACGTCTATCGGCAGACAGACAAAAAACTTCAGGGAAAAGCACCGCGCCTGCAAAGCGGTTTTACAAATGCCGTCGGCGGCCGATCGAATTTTCATATTTTCCGCCATGCTCAGAAATGATTGAGTTGTTCCAGCTCATCCTCGCGCAGATAGCCCATCCAGACGGCGCGCATCGCCTCAAAACAGTTTATGCGCAACTCCGGGAACGCCGTCTCGTCCCAGGGTTTTGGACCGTGAAAATGCACAATATGCGCCGTTTCCGGACAATCATGCTGATACGGGGGGCGGTTCCAGCGATCAGGCAGGCGCGTGATTCGTCTGCCGAAAAAATAATTCAGCAGGGATTGGTCGAAATTTCCTATATTCCCGGCATGTTGCAGAGAGAAGGCCAAAAAATGCTCAATCATGTCGCGGTGGCGCAGCCGCCGCAGGTTGAAAAGAACCACCCCGCTGGAAAACGTCCAGGTGGGAAACGGCATGGGCACGGTGTAGTTCCGCTCCCGAAACCGATAGTCAAGCCGCTGATGCTCATGAAAAAACGGAGCCGTGGCTTCACGCGCCATTCCCATGTATCGGGGCCTGGTGTCTAAAAGCTCTGTGACGGTTCTGTAAAAAAGCACATCCGCATCACAATACAAAGCAAAATCGTCATCCCGCAGTTCGGGAACAAGGGCGAGTTCCAGTTTGAGAAAACACCCGACGCAGCGCTGCGCACGCTGCGGCAGCAATTCCGGCAGCAGGCGCGGCGTGTAGCGGGCGAGCGGGACCGCTTCCTCCTCAAGCGTGTCCAATACGTTTTTTTGCCGCCCCGCGTATACGCACAGGCATGGAACATCCGCCCCGTGCAGAGCGCGTAGGGAACGCACGGCCACCTTGAGAAGCAAAAGATAACGCGGATTGTCGTCTATGCAAAAGACAATTTTCATCGGGCCAGGACAAGGTTTTGCTGCAGGTCAACCATACTCCGCTCAATGGCCTCCAGGTCAAAGTCGTCAATCGCTCTGCACAGGGCCGCAACCTTTCCGGCGACAGGCGTGTTCGTGGTGATCGCCAAATATTTTTCCAGCGCGCGCTGCGTGCCCCCCCAATCTCTTTCAACCCTGTAGGGCAGATTTTCAAGCAGTTCCAGCAAAGCGGCGGCGTCCGCGTCCGTCAGCCGCTGGTCCCCGACATGCGCCGTGTTTTGATCAACCTGAAGACCGTTGTGTATTCAATGGCTTCGCGCATGGCCTCCTCAAATTGCTCAAGCAGATTTTCTCCCGGCGGGACATCCGGCAGACAGGATTCAATGCTTTTGGTGATGTCTGTGATGCGCTTCATGCCGAGGTTGGCGGCGACGCCCTTGATGGTATGGGCCAAACGCGAGGCATCGGCATACGACTCCTTTTCCAGAAGTTCCCGCAAAAGCGACATGCCCTGCCCGTAACGCTCCACAAAACGGTTCAGCAGATTGTGGTAAAGTTTTTTGTTGCCGCCTGTTGTGGCAAGGCCGGCGTCCGTGTTGATGGGAGCGTCACGGCCGCCTTCGGCCGCCCCGGTCCGGGCGGAGCCGTCCCGGGTTTCTCCGGCCGCATCCGCCAATCCGCCGGGCAACCATCTTTGCAGGGCTGCATACAGCTCCTGCAGATCAACAGGTTTGGTCAAATAGCCGTTCATGCCGAGGCTCAGACAGTCCATTCGCAGAGAATCGTCAGTATGAGCCGTCATGGCGAGAATGGGAACATCCTGCGGCAATTTGCCCATGCCGCGTATCTGGGCGGTGGCTTCTTTCCCGTCCATGACCGGCATTTCCAAATCCATCAGAACAAGTGAAATATCCCATTCCCTGATAATGTCCACCGCTTCCTGGCCATCGCTTGCCTCAACGGTCAGCAGGCCGTGTTGCCCAAGTATTTCCGTAAGAATGGCCCGGTTGATTTCATTGTCGTCAGCCACAAGAATGGTTGGGATATGCTTGTGCGTCGCTTTGCCAGCGCCGGACGCGTCCGGCTTGACGGCAACCGTCCGTCCGGATACCTGTCCGTCGGATTTTTTCGGTTCCACGGCCGCGGCCTGCCCGGACGGCAGCGGCGCAGACTGAATTTCCGTCAAACCCGGCGCATTCTCCGGCCGCATCCCCTCTCCTCCGGCCGCAGACAGGAGACGCCGCAAACAGACAAAGGGAAAAATTACGATGACGCCGGCCAGCAGACCGACGCTTGACGAAAATCCGACAAAATCGGACCGGAATATACAGATGCAGAGCAACAGAGCAAGTTGCGCCAATGCGCCCGACAACAACAGCGAACGATTTTTCATGTATTTTCTCCAGAACACGCTCACGGGAAAAACACATCCTTGCAAATGCGTGTTCGCGACGTGGCGGTATATCAACTTTTCCCGATCAGCGAATAAACGGCTTTCATGTCAAGGCGCTGCTCCACTGCATCCGCAAGCCTGTCAAGCTCCGGACCAATATTATAGGCAATTCCCGGGAGAAGGGCAAATCCCGCTTTTCGACGCAACTGATTCAGAAATTCGTGGCGAAAACCGTCCCGATCAAAAATTCCGTGCAGATACGTGCCCCACACGCGCACACTGCCGTCAATCCAGCGCCGGCCCCAGCCGACAATCCTCCCCTGCGCGTCCTCCAACACCGGTATCGGCGCGCCGCCGCCGGGCACCGTCACTCCGTGGTGGATTTCATAACCCGCCACAGCGGGCTCGGACTCCGCAAGCGATGCAAAAGCCCTGCCCTCCACGCGACGCAATTGCTTTTGGGGCTCCAGACGCGTGTGCAAGGACAACAATCCAAGACCGGACTCTCCCCCACCCTCCTCCAGCCCCGAGGGATCGGCGATTGTTTCCCCGAGAAGCTGCAAACCGCCGCAAATGCCCGCAAGCGTGCCCCCTTCTCCGGCATAACGGCACAGGCAGTCGGCAAGGCCGGATTTCCGCAAAAAACGCAAATCCGCCAAAGTGTTTTTGCTGCCGGGCAGAATGACGGCGTCGGGCCTGCCCATATCCCCCGCCGCGCGCACCGTGCGCACCCGCACGCGGGGCTCGTGACGAACGGCGTCCAGATCCGTAAAATTGCTTATATAGGGCAAATCCACCACGACGATATCCAGACATTGATGTTTTTTGAGGCAAGTTGGGGCAGGGGCTGAAAAAATCCGCGGGCTTTCCCCGCCCTTGAAACTGACGGAATCCTCCTCGGGGAGACGCAAATCCGCCAGCATGGGAACTATTCCCAAAAACGGCTTTCGCGTGCGCAAACTGACGGAGGCAAGCGCCGGTTCCAGCAAACTCGCATCACCCCGGAATTTGTTGAGTACATAGCCCGCCACGCGCGCGCGATCAGCGCGGCCAAGCAGGCTCATTGTGCCGACGACAGCGGCAAAAGCTCCGCCCCGGTCAATGTCCGCCACCAGCAATACGCGGGCATCCGCAAAGCGCGCCATGCGCATGTTGACAATATCATGCGCCTTCAGATTGATTTCCGCCGGACTGCCGGCCCCTTCCAGAACCATCGCGTCCTTGCCGTCACTCAGGCTCCTGTAGGCGGCCCGCACCGCTTTCCAGACTGTTGTTTTATACTCCTGATACTCGCGCGCGCGCATCTGCCCTGCCGGTTCCCCCATAACGACGATTTGGGACCCGGCGTGTGAAGTCGGCTTGAGCAGCACAGGATTCATGCGCACGTCAGCCTCCACGCCGCAGGCTTGCGCCTGCAAGGCCTGCGCCCGCCCCATTTCTTTCCCGTCCGCAGTGACGAAAGAATTCAAAGCCATGTTCTGGGCCTTGAAAGGCGCGACGGAAAGACCGCGACGCGCAAAAATACGGCAGAGGGCGGCCGTTATCAGACTTTTTCCGGCATTGGAGGAAACTCCCTGCACCATCAAGGCCGGCACGCCAGGAACAGTCTGCAAATTTTTTGCGGCTGAACGCATGGTTGTCTCATATCCGCAAATCCTCCGCAGGGCAATACTCGGGGCTGCCGGCTGGCTCAGACGACAGACATGGACCGGACTTGAAAAAATTGCCGGACAGGTTTATCCTGAAACCACGACATATCGGCGCGGATTCAAATTTTTCCGGACAGCAAGCGCGTCCGCGCCGTAATTTACAATGCGGGGTCCTTATGAAGCGTATTCTGTTGCTGGGCTCGGGTATCGCGGCACTCCTGATTGTCTCCGCTATTGTGGCGATCAGCCAAATTGACGCCGATTTCATGGTAAAACGGATCGCCGAAATAACAGAGCAGACGACAGGGAAGGCCCTTGTGTGCGAAACCGTGCCGGACATCTCGTTTTTTCCGCCCGGCCTTTCGCTGGGCAGAACCCGTTGGGGCGAAATATCAGAGGGCCGGGGCATGGCCGCCACCATGAAAAGCGGCGTGATTGCGCTGGAGTTGATGCCGTTGCTGTCCGGCAATGTGGTGGTACGCGAAATTCGCCTGGACAATCCCGTATTTGAAATGAGGGGAAGCGGGGACGTCCCCCCGACCCCGGACAAAATCGGCGCGGCGAGCGACGGCGGGGGGAAAAATTCTTCTTCCGATGCCGTTTCTCCGGCCGCGCCCCCGAACTTTCCCGCCGATCTGCCGGTTGAACTGGAGCGGATGGTGCTGCGTCAGGGTGAAGTGGTCTGGGACGACGGAAGCGGAAAACGCGCCCACATAAAAAACATAAATCTTTCTGTGGAAAATTTGCGCCGCGGTGGGGATGCCTCCATCCAATGCGATTTCGCCTTTGATTTTGTTCAGAACAAAGCTGACAACCTCTCGGGAACACTGGCTCTGGATACAAAAATCCGCTATAAAGCGGCGGTTCTGAATTTCCGGCAATCTTCCGTCACCATTACGCCGCTGGGCGGGCGCATCCCCAAGGACGCCGGCCCTGTCCAGTTTGCCGGCGAAGGTGTTTTTGACTTTCACAAACAGGCCCTGCGCCTGACGAGCCTGCGACTGGCTTTGCCGCACAATGTGAAAATACAGGGTGACCTCGCCCTGCTTCTCGAAAAAGCCATTTCGGTGACAGGGAAGATACAGGCCGGGGTTGTTCCAGTGGACAGCTATCTGGCCCTTTTGAAGGACCCGGCCCCTTCAGCGGCGAAAAGCCGGGGCACGTCGGCGAATAAAACCGCGAATGCCGCCGCGGGCGCGGAGAGGAAATCCCCCTCCACGGAAGAAGTGTCGTGGCCGACTGTGGATATGCAGATATCCGTATCAGGCGTGCAGTACGGCAAACTGGCGGTCAATGACATTGCCTTTGGCGTGAAAGGAGAAAACGGAAAATACGCCCTGACTTCCTTGAACTGCGCGCTTGGCACCGGGGGAGTGCTCAGGGGACAGGCGGACATAAACATGCCGGACAAGGGCTATGCGGCAAAACTCACGGCGCGGGGCATAAACATCGGCAACCTTCTTGAGGCCCTGCACAAGGGCCGTCCGGCGGAGGGCACGGCGGACCTGAACGCCGATGTGAGCATAAGGGGCAGGAATTCAAAGGAGCTTATGGCAAGCCTGAACGGCGGAGGCCTTTTTGAAGCTCGTGACGTGCGCGTTGCCGCCCTCTCCTCCCTGCCGCAAGCAATACCCGGAATATCCGCTCTCGCCGCGCCTCTCCAGCTTGTACGCGTTCCCTTTGCGGCCCGCAACGGAGAAGTCACGGCCCAGCCCGTCACCGTAACGTCACAGGGCATTGACGCGAAAGGGCGCGCTCTGGCAAGCCTGCCCAAAGAGCACCTGGACGCCACGGCGTCAGTGCGGCTTCTTGGCCTGAATCTTCCCGTTTATGCCAAGGGGCCGTTCAGCAGCCTTTCTTATGGTCTGGATCCCAAATTCACCCTTCCGGGAGTCAAAAGCGCCTCGGACGCGCTCTCCAGTGCGGGCAAAGCCGTCGGCGACACGGCCAAAAAGGGAAAACGGGGAGCTGAAGGCCTTGTCAAGGGACTTTTCGGCAGGTAGATTGCAGCGTGAATCCGCAAGCCATGCGGCACCGCGTTGCCGAAATACGCGCGCCGTGGTCTAAAGATTTTCCCCGTTCTGGCGTTAATTGTAATTACCGGTAAGTGAGTCTTCCAAATGTGGCCTTTGTATTATTACAGAAACTGAGCCAACAGGCGGCGAGATATGTATTTGTTGATCGGCCTCTTTATCGTTGCGGCATCGGTTGGCGCCGGCTATACCATGTCCCACGGCGAATGGGGCGTACTTTTTCAACCTGCTGAATACATTATTATCTTAGGCTGCGGTTTGGGAGCCTTTTTCGGTTCACAGACAAAATATACCTTCGGGCTGATAGTCAAAAGCTTGAAACACCTTTTTTCAGACCCCGGTTCCAGCAAAAATCACTATCTGGAAACATTGGCGCTCCTGTATGCCCTTTTTTCAAAAATGCACAGGGAAGGCGTCATCAGCATCGAAAGCGACGTGGAAAGGCCGGAATCCAGCCCCATTTTCAGCAAATTTCCCAATGTCGCCAAAGACGCGAGACTCGTCAACTTCATAGGCGATACGTTGCGCGTGTATCTGACCACCGGCGACCCGGCCGATATCGACAGCCTTATGGATGTGGACATGAAAACCATGCACGAGGAGGGCCTGCTGCCCGCCCACGCCGTAAGCCACATGGCCGAATCCATGCCCGGCATGGGCATTGTGGCCTGTGTTCTCGGCGTTGTTCTGACCATGGGCAAAATCAACGAACCCCCCGAAGTGCTCGGCCATCACATCGGCGCAGCGCTTGTGGGCACGTTTTTCGGCATTCTCGCCTGCTACGGTCTGTTTGGCCCCATGGGTTCCAAGCTGGAAAATTTTGTTTCCGAGGAGCATTTTTATTATCATGCCGTCAAAGAGGCCGTATCCGCAGCCATTCGCGGCTCCACACCGCTGATTGCCGTGGAGTACGGCCGTCGGGCCATACCGTATCCGTTTCGCCCGAATTTTCTGGAAATGGAAGAAAAGCTGAAGAGCGGTTAATCCCCGAAACACTTGGAGTGGTTATGGCTGGAAGCGCGTGGAAGGTGGCCTATGCCGACTTTGTGACGGCAATGATGGCCTTTTTTC
>JAISXC010000307.1 GCA_031270875.1 Desulfovibrio sp. | reverse complement strand
GTGCGCTTCATGTAGCCGCGCCGGGAGAGCGTAATCACCACTTCGTCGTCCGCTATCAAATCCTCCACATCAATGCCGCCCAGTGCTTCGGTCAGCACTTCGGTACGGCGCGGGGTGGCAAAGGATTTCCGCAATTCCGCAATTTCCCGCTTCATCTCCGAGCGCAGAATTTCCGCATCGTGCAAAATGGAAAGAAAAAATTTTATCTTGCACGCAAGCTCCGCGTACTCGTTCTGCAATTCCTCCCTTTGCAGCCCGGTGAGGCGCTGCAGGCGCATTTCCAGTATGGCTTTGGCCTGCGCGTCGGAAAGGCCGAATTTCGACATGAGGCCGGCCCGGGCTTCATCCGGGTTTGCTGAAGAGCGTATCAGGGCTATCACGGCGTCAATATTGTCTATGGCTGTCTGCAGCCCTTCAATGATATGGGCGCGGGCCTGCGCTTTTTCCAAATCAAAGCGGGTGCGCCGGATGATTACCTCCCGCCGGTGATCCACAAAACAACGTAATGCCGACTTAAGGTTCAGCAGTTGGGGGCGGTTGTCCACGACCGCCAGCATGTTGATGCCGAAGCTTGACTCCAGGGGCGTGTATTTGTACAGGGCATTGACCACGATATCAGGAATCGTCCCGCGCTTGAGGTCAATTACCACGCGAATTCCATTACGGTCGGATTCATCGCGCAAATCCGTAATCCCGTCAATCTTGCGCTCGTTTACAAGAGCGGCGATCTTTTCCACCAGAGCTGATTTGTTCACCCCATAGGGAATTTCCGCAATCACAATGGATTCCGCGCCTTTTTTGCGTTCTTCCGTTACGAGCCGCCCGCGCACCTTCACCGTGCCCCGTCCCGTGTGATAGGCGTCGTAAAGCCCCTTTCCCGCGTACACCGCCCCGTACGTGGGAAAATCCGGCCCTTTCACGCAGTTCATAAGTTCGTCCACGCCGCACTGGGGATTGTCCAGCATGTATTGCAGTGCGTCGCACAGTTCACCCAGGTTGTGGGGGGGGATGTTGGTGGCCATGCCCACAGCGATGCCGGAAGAACCGTTGAGCAGCAGATTTGGAGCTTTCGCCGGCAGAACGGACGGCTCCTGCAGGGTATTGTCGTAGTTCGGGGAAAAATCCACCGTGCCCTTGTCCAGATCATTCAGGAACTCATGCGCGATGCGGGACATGCGCACTTCCGTATAACGCATGGCCGCCGGCGGGTCTCCGTCCACAGAGCCGAAATTGCCCTGGCCGTCCACCAGTGGATCCCGCATGGAAAAATCCTGCGCCATGCGCACCAGAGCGTCATAAACGGCGGAATCACCATGCGGATGATACTTGCCTATGACGTCGCCGACGATGCGGGCGGATTTTTTGTGCGGGCGGTTCCAGGCATTGCCAAGTTCATGCTGGGCGAAGAGAATGCGCCGGTGCACGGGCTTCAAACCGTCGCGCGCGTCAGGTATGGCCCGCCCGATAATGACCGACAGGGAATACTCAAGATAGGATTTGCGCAGCTCTTTTTCTATGCTGACTTGAGGAAAATCTACTGACACGGTTCCCTCGAAAAATTTTTTATATATCCAAATCCCGCACCGCAAGCGCATTACGCTCTATAAAATCACGGCGCGGCTCCACGCGGTCGCCCATAAGCTCCACAAAGGCATCCGAAGCCTCGTTGGCATCTTCCACGGAAACCTGCAAAAGAACGCGATTGTCCGGATTCATGGTGGTCTCCCACAACTGTTCGGGATTCATTTCGCCAAGGCCCTTGTAACGCTGGATATTGATGCCCTTGCGAACCTCCTCCCACAACATGCGCAAAAGCGTGAACACGTCTTCCGCCCTGTTTTCAATCCCATTGCGCTTCAGAATGAAGGAAAAAGAGCCGTACTCCTCCCGCAACCCGGCAAAACTCTGCCACGTTTGCCTGAACAGGCGCGAGGCAAAAAATTCCATGCCTCTTCGCGTTTTATGGGAACCGGCACTCTCAAAAACGGCAAAAAGCCGCTCTTCATCGTCATCCTCGCTATGCTCGCTCTCAAGAGCCAACTGATAGCCGCATTCGGCAAGCCAGGCGTCAAACGCTCCGCGATCACCCGTCAGCATATCCGCCTCCACCTGCTCGCGCCAGGTGGCAAGCGCGAGAAACAAGGCCCGGGGCATACCTGAGGCTTCAGCATCCGCCACGCGGGCCTCCAGCTTTTCAATGCGGCGCATCAAGGCCGTCAACTCCTTTCCGGCCAGAGTTTTGCCGTTGCTCGCCACGATGCTGATGTCTTCACTGACGCGGCCCAGCAGGAAGGAGCTGAGGCCATCATCGTCCTTGATGAATTTTTCCATGCGCGCATTGTGTACGCGGTAGAGCGGCGGTTGGGCTATGTACACGTAGCCGCGTTCCACCATTTCCTGGTACTGGCGGAAAAAAAACGTGAGAAGCAGGGTGCGTATGTGCGCGCCGTCCACATCGGCATCCGTCATAATGATAATTTTGTGATAGCGCAGTTTGTTCAGGTCCGTGTCGTCCTGACCGACGCCCGCGCCCATGGCCGTGATGAGGGCCTTGACTTCCCTGTTGGCGAGCATCTTGTCAAAACGCGTGCGTTCAGTGTTGAGGATTTTTCCGCGCAGGGGCAAAATGGCCTGATTTTTCGGATTGCGACCCTGTTTTGCCGAACCGCCGGCCGAATCGCCTTCCACAATGAAAAGCTCCGAGTCTTCCGGATCCTTGCTCTGACAATCCGCCAGCTTGCCCGGCAGGGCGTTGTCTGAAAGAGCTCCCTTGCGCCGGACAAGATCCTTGGCGCGCCGCGCCGCTTCCCTGGCCCTGGCCGCATCCACGGCCTTGTCTATGATCAGGCGTATGTCCTTGGGATTTTCCTCAAAGTGGACATTGAGCCGCTCATAGATGACATTGGC
>JAISXC010000184.1 GCA_031270875.1 Desulfovibrio sp. | reverse complement strand
CCGAATGCGCTCTGGTACACCCAGTCCTCCGGAAAACCCAAGGGCAGTTTGCCGAATTTCCCCAACAGGAGGTTCCGGAAGGCGTCATTGCAGTCCTGGTAAACGGAAAGGCGCGCCTTAAGCATTTCGGGCGAAAGTTCACCGGACGACGTGCGCGTGATCTCGTTGAGCACTTCCAGGAGATAGCGCACTTCTTCCTCTCCGCCGCGCTTCCATGCTCCGGTCACCGCCAGGAAAGCCGTATTCCACGTTATCTGCGAACCCGGCGTCACATCGTGATAACGCACGATGCGCCGCGTCCCGGCCAGAAATTTGAGCATATACGGCAGGAGATGAATATATCCCTGCTTCATGGCCCCTTCCTGGGATGAGGAAGTCGCCCCGCCGGGCATGCCGTGCCGGGTGACGTCGTAGTCAATGCCCTGAAAGTAGGGCGCGCAGTAGCGATCATAGTACGGCATGATCTGCTTGCATACAAAATTCGCGTCCCGTATGACCTCCTTGTTCAAGGAACACTTCAGATCCAGTTCCTCCTCAAGATAGGCCATGAGGGCCAGCACGTCGCCCTGCCCGTAGGAACGGACGGCGGCCCCCAGGCCCGCGTCAAGAATGTGCGCTCCCGCTTTGGCCGCCGCGCCGCAGGAGGGGACAAACAATCCGTCCGTATAGTGGCGGTGGTAATGCAGCACAAGTTCATGCCAGCGTTCGCGCAGCGCCTTGACGAGTTCCGTCATGAAGTGCGGCGGACAAACGCCGGCCATGTCCTTGAGGCCAAGTATGATGTGCCGCGAGGCCTTCCGGGGATCGACCCCCATGATATCCGCCGTCATGCGGATAACGGCTTCCGCTGCGTCCAGATAATGCGCGGCGTCAAAACCTTCGGCATAGGACAGGGAAATAGCCGGCTGAAAGATAACGTCCTTCCGGGAGAGAACGACTTCCGCGATGGGGCGCATGTTTTCCGCATGGTTGAGGAAATCGAAGCAGCGCACGACATGATAGCGGTCACAGATCATTTCTCCGGTCTTGCGCATGAGATTTTTGGGCTGCGGGGTGTAGCCCAGCACGTTTGTGGAGCGGACAAGCAGTTGCTTGAAAGTCTTTGGGGCAAAGCTGTTCCATTCTCTCGCCTCGCTGAAGGGGTATGTCATGTTGGCCATCATGGCCACATGAAAATGCGCCCCTCCGCCGTTTTCGATGGAAAAGTAGCCGACGTTGTCAAGATAGGGGCCGATGAGCCTGTCTTCGGCGAGTCTGAACCGATTGCCGGAATTGGACTGGGTAAAATCCCTCGGCGTTGTGTCGGTGAAATGAATGGAGCCGGAATCGCGGATGAAATCCAGCGCCGCCAGTCGATCTCCATGCGGATAGGGCGAGGGTTTGCGGCGAAGCTTGGAGCTTATGGGCGGAAGGGCTGGGTCAAACGGGCCCAGAGCGGGGGTCGTGGCGGAACGGTATTCACCCAGTTGCACATGGGGATTGTAGCCCCTGGCGGAAATTTCCGCCACAAGCCGCGCCAGACGCTCCCCCTCCGGAGCGAGATCCGTATACAGCATGAGCTCCGGATGGCTGGCGATAAAATTTGTGTTGAACTCGCCCTTGCAAAACAGGGAATTTTTCAAAATCTGGCGGAAAAACGGAATTGTCGTCTTGACGCCGCCTATGATGTATTCGCCCAGAGCGCGTTCCATAATGCCCAGCGTTTTCTCCCAGTCATGGGCATAGGCCAGGAGCAGCGCGCCCGCGGAATCGTAATTCGACGGGAATTCATAGCCGGCGGAAATGTTGGAATCCAGGCGCACGCCAAAGCCGCCTGGGGAGACGTAGCGTGTGACAAGGCCGGAGTTCGGGGAAAAACCGTTCTGCGGATCTTCAAAGTTGATCCTGACCTGCATGGAGCAGTAGGAAGGACGCAGCGTTTCCTCCCTGTAACGCAGCTCGGCGCCGAAGGCCACGGCAATCTGCTCCTCCACGAGATCAATGCCGTAACGGCATTCTGTTATGCCGTGCTCCACCTGAAGACGGGTGTTGACTTCAATCATGTGGGGAGAACCATCCGGGGAGATCAGAAACTCCACGGTGGCCAGGGAATGATAGCCCACGGCGCGCACGAGTCTGCGGGCATAATCCTTCAGCCGTTCGCGGAGGTTGCGCGTCATGCCGCGCCAGGGCGAAGGCGTGATCTCAATCAGTTTCTGATGGTTGCGCTGCACTGTGCAATCACGTTCGTCAAAGGCGAAAACATTGCCGTAGATGTCGGCAATGACCTGGATTTCGATATGGCGCACATCATCAAGAAACTTTTCGACGAAAAGCCGGGGGTTCCCAAAAGAAGCTTGGGCCATGGTGGAAGCCTTAAAGAAAGCGTCCTCCAGTTCCTCCCCGGTATGTATGGCAAAAATGCCCCGTCCGCCGCCGCCGCCTTCGGCTTTGAGCATAATGGGAAGGCCGATTTCGGCTATGAGCTTTCTGGCCTCCGTGATATCCACAGCGCCGTCGGAACCCGGGACGACGGGTATGCCCAGCCTGCGCGCCACCTGTCGGGCCTGAACCTTGTTTCCCAAAAGATTCATGGC
>JAISXC010000027.1 GCA_031270875.1 Desulfovibrio sp. | reverse complement strand
CCGGCCGCGTTTACGGCGCGCTGACGGCCATGCTCACCATTATGAAAGGCCTGCCGCTTGCCTATAACCGGGACATGCAGGAAGACAAGGAGGCTTTTTTTGACGCGGATGCCACTGTGGAGCATTCATTGCGCATTATGGCGGGCATGCTGGATGAACTTGAATTTTGCGCGGACAGGATGCGGGAGGCCTGCTCACGCGGCTTTCTCAATGCGACGGAACTGGCCGACTACCTGGTGGGCAAAAAATTGCCCTTCCGCGATGCCCACCGGGCGGCCGGACAGGCCGTCGCCGCTGCCGAGCGCCGCGGCTGCAGCCTTGAAGACATGCCGCTCGACGAATTTCAAAAGATAGAGCCGCGTATCGGGCAGGATGTGTATGCGGCGCTGGACTGTGCCGCGGCAGTGCGGCGGCGTGAAACCCCCGGCGGCACGGGGCCGCGCTCCGTGGAGCGCCAATTGAAACAGCTTGCCCGCTGGATGTCGGACAGGCGTTGAAAAATCACGAACGGCCGCCCCGCAAAGATTCGCCGACTCCAAGCCGGGGGGCAACATCTGCCGAAGGAACAAGGATGGCCATATCTGAAACGGCTGACGCGCATTGCTCCGCGGACGGAACAGGCACTCCCGCGGGGCGCTGGCCGGAATGGGCGGAAAGGCGCCGCCTCGACGACGCGCTCGCGGCGCAAGCCTATGAAGCGGCCTCCCCGCAATGCAGAGCCGCCCTCAAAAGCGGTCTGGCGCTGGCCTTCATGCACTTTGGAGCAAGCCCCGGGCGGACGCACGAAACACTGCAGGATGCGCAACGAGGTTACTGGCGGCAGACGGAGGCTTTTCCCGCCCCCTGGGCTGTCGTGGCCTTTACGCCGGGCTACACGGCGGCCGCCAGACTGGCGGCCGCCTGCGTGCCGGCCCATCTGGCGGGCGTTCCCCTGCTTGGAGCCGCCTGCGTGGGGGGGGAGCCTTCCGAACAGGCGCTGACGGCCCTTGAGCTTTCCGGCGTGGAAGACATTTTCGTGCTGGACACGGCCAATCTGTGCGCGCTTTTGGAAGAAAGCCAACCCGGCCCCGGGCGTCTCGTGCTGCTGCACGAGGGGGAGCTGGACGGCGCGCGCCGGGCCTCCCGCGCTCTCAGCATCCCCTGTTATGAAGAACGCCACCCCCCGAATCTGATTCTCCCAGACCGGACGGCTTTTGATATTGAACTTCTCGCTTTCGCTCAGGGCAAGGCGCTGGAACAAGCCCTGGAACCCGTCAGTCCGGTTACGCCAACCGCCCTGTACCTCACGTCCGAAGCCGCGCGGGGCCATTGCCGTCATCACCGGCGCGGACCGCGCCATGCGGACTCTCTGGCGCTCTCTCCCGGCTGCGAGGGTTACTGGCTGCACGCCGGCCTCACGCCGGATTTCTTCCGCGTCAGACGAACGGCCTTTGGCCCCCTGCCCTGAAAAACCGCCATGCCCATCCAGCCGGACATGCCCGCGATACTCCTGCTCGGCGCCAGCGAACAGCTCGCCGTTCTGGAAAAACGCGCCCTGCGGGACATGGGCGTCACGCAACTTGCCTTTATGACCTCCGGTCCGGAGGCCGCCCGTTTTCTCGCTGGCTCCCCTCCCGAAGCCCTGCCGGATGTCGTTGTCTGTTCCCAAAAATTGCTCGACATGGACGGCGACAACTTTTGCTCGCTCCTGCGCCTTCATCCCCGCCTCAAAGGCCTGCCCACTCTCCTCGTCCTTTCCAGCGACAGCGAAGTGGAGCACTGCAAAACGCTGGGTTTCAGCGCGAGCGCCCTTCTGGGCAGGCCCTATTCCGCGGAGGACATCAAAAGAGTTGTTCTGTCGCTTGCGGCAACGCGTTCCAGACCGGACACGGCAGGTCCCGGTGGCGTTGTCTCCGCAGAAGACGCCGCCGAAGAATTTGCAAAGGCCCTTGCGGCCACTTCCGCCCACAGACAGGAACGGCGGCCTGAGGATTATTATCGCGTGGGCAGGCAGTCCCTGCGGGAAGGCCGCTGGAACGACGCCATCGAGGCGTTCCGCGCGGCCCTGCGTGACGAACGCCTCAGGGGCGAAGCGGAACTGGGGCTGGCTGCGGCCTGGAAAAACAAGGGGGACGCCGCGCAGTGCGGCCGTTCCCTCGCCAATGCCGCTGACGACTTTGTGCGCGCCAGACAGTGGAAACGCGCCCGCGCGGTGTACGCGCGCCTTCTGCTGGAGCATCCTTCCGCCAAAAATCCTTTTCTCGCCTGGGCCCAACAGGCCCTGCGGCAGGGCCGCCACGCCGACGCCGCGAAATATCTGGCTGAAGGTATTGATTTTACTCCAGAAACTCACATCCGCGATAAAATGGCCCAGATATGTCTTGCCGCCGAAACGCCGGAAGCCATGCTGCAAGGTCTGGAATCCGCCCTGGCGGCCGCCCTGGATGAGCGGGGCAGGCGTCTGGCCAAGGGCGTGCGGGGGGAGTTCCGGAAACTGCACAGCAGGAGAGAAGACTGGCGGCGGGAGGCCGAAGCGGCGCGCCGCCACAAAGTTTCCCTCCTCATGGAACGCGAAGATGCGGCCGGCAGAGACGCGGAGCCGAACATGCCGCCGCGCGATACCCCGGCTGGCGTCCCGCGACGCGATGCAGGCCTGACGGACGTTCAGGACGAAGCCGGTCTGGACTGGCGTGAGGTCGCCGCGCCGCTCAACGCGCCCGGCCACGCCGACGGGGCGGGGGACTTCGCGGGCAGCAATGACTTGATTTCCGTTATAAAATACACTTGGAGGCTGGCCAGCGGCAGGCTGTGAACCGGGACGGCGGGGAGAATGCGCCCGTTTACAAAAACAGCCCCTTGGGGGGCGTTTCCAGACCGCGCAGTCCGGCCGCGCGCCCCGCAAGCTCCTCAATGGCCGCCCTGCCCGCCCGCCCCAGGTTATGGCTGAAACCGGTCACGAACGTCCTGATATGATCCAGCATGACCCTTTCTTCCATTTCCTGCGCATGAGCGCGCACAAATTCCCCTGACGCCCCGGGATGCTCATCGGCGTAAACCAAGCTTTCCGCAATGGCCTTCTGCACGGCCAGGGCCGTTTGCTCCGGAATGTCGCGCCGCACGGCTATGGCCCCCAGAGGCAGGGGCACATGAAAAACGCCTTCCCACCATTCCCCCAGATCCAGAATTTTGACCAGCCCTTGGCGCTCATAGGTAAAACGGCCTTCGTGGATGACCACGCCCATGTCGGCCCCGCCGCGCCGCACGGTGGGCATGACCTCGCTGAAAAGCATTTCCCCGCGCTCTCCCTGAAAGCCCCCGTGCAGATCAAGCAGCAGATTCGCCGTGGTCATCAGGCCGGGCACGGCGACGCGCGCCCGGCGCCACGCTTCCTCCGGCAGAGGTTCCCTGGCTACGACCAGTGGCCCAACGCCCCAGCCCAAGGCGGCCCCCGAGGAAAGCAGGGCATACTCGCGCATGACGTGGGGCACAACGCCCAGAGAGAGCTTGGTCACGTCAAGGGCGCCGCTTCTGGCCAGGGCGTTGAGTTCCTCCACATCGGCCATATGCGGCTTGACATCGAAAGGGAACTCCACCAGCCCGTGCAGCAGGGCATGGAAAATATAGGTGTCGTTCGGGCAGGGGGAAAGGCCCAAGGACAGGACGTCGCCGTCCGGCATGATTACCTCCTCCACAAAAGGTTACATCCACGGGTTCAAATCCAGCTGGTGACGCCAGAAGGCCAACGCTTTCTCCCTCTCACCCGCCCGCAAATGACTAAATTCCGCCATGATGCACATCCTCCTCCCCGTTCGGCGGCAGGGATGTTGCCGTCTCTGTATCGGCCCGTTGCGTTGTTTCGTCCCCTCATGCTCCCTGAAAGCGGGGAAATGTCAAGGGGAGAGAATTTCACCTTAGCAATGACAAACTTTAGCAAAAATACCCACGCCTGAGTGTCGCTTCGGAGAAATTGAGATAGCTGAAGTCAAGGCGAATATATACTGATTGCCGCAAGCGCTGTACTGAGGCAGTCGGTGCGTCCAGCCTGAGACAAGGGAAACGGAATACTTGCCGGATTGAACGGAACAACGCGCTTCAAAGGCATTGACCCGGCGGGTTCAGGAGCGGAACGCAAATTGTGAGCCGCTCTGAGGAGATGATTCAGATGACCCTGGCGCTATTTGCACGCTTTCGCGTCAATGGGCATATCTCTGAACTTTTATCATTGCTAAGGTGAAATTCTCAATTTAGAAAATATCTTGACAATTTCTAAAAAATGGCGAAAGTCAGAATTCTGATGATTCCGCTCCGGAACATCAATTGTTTTCCTGGTCAATTGTCATTCTGAAAGGAAAAGAAAATGCCCAAGAGGAGGTTTGCTATGAAACGCAGTATTGCCGCCGTTCTGGCGCTTGTTTTTACCCTGCTGGCGCCAGGCCTGGCCGCGGCGGAAGGCACGGGGTTGTATCTTGCTCCAAAGTTCCTGATGTCTTTTCAAAACACGGGAACGATGAGCCGCTCATCGTATCTGCAGGGAACCGGGCTGGACGGCTACAGCCAGTTCACTTTGGGCGGCGGGCTGGCCGCCGGCTATGATTTCTGGCCGCAGCAGATGGTGCCCCTCCGCGCCGAGGTTGAATTCGCCCTGCGCGGCAACAGCGAAAAAAGCTGGAGCTCCAACAACGCGGCCAATGTTATCGACGTTAAGGGCACCTGGAACAATTCCACGCTGTTTGCAAATCTGTACTGGGATTTCCACAACAGCACGGCCTTGACCCCCTATGTCGGCGGCGGGCTCGGCATGGCTTTCAATTATACCGGCTATGATTTTTACGACAGGGCCAACACAAAGCATTCCATGGA
>JAISXC010000229.1 GCA_031270875.1 Desulfovibrio sp. | reverse complement strand
TGCACGAGCAACTGGAACGTGCGCTCCGCCGCCCGGTAGTCCGGCAGATTGAGGCCCAGATCGCCGTCCGCCGCCACCACAAGCGTTACCTGCGGGAAATGGTGCCCCTTGGAAAGCATTTGCGTCCCCACCAGCACGGAAGCCTCCCGACGGGCAAAGGCCGACAGAATTTCCTCCGTCCGGCCGGGACGGCGGGTGCTGTCCCTGTCCAGACGCAGGACGGGACCGCCCGCTATGGTGGCGAGCCGCTCCGCGAGCCGTTCCGTGCCTTCCCCCAGGGGAAGAAAATTCATGCTCCGGCAGTACAGACAGGGAGAGGGAAAAGGCGCGGCATGGCCGCAATAGTGGCAGACGAGTTTTTCCCGCCCCTTGTGGTAGGTCAGGCCGATCTCGCACTGCGGGCAACGCTGCGTCCGGCCGCAGTCAAGGCAGTACACAAGGGGGGCGTAGCCCCGCCGGTTGAGAAGCACGACGGCCTGCTCCCCCCTCGCCAGGGTCTGCCGCAGGGCCTCCTCGCTCTCCGGGGCCAGCGCGCCGCCCGCTTCGGCGAAAAAGCCTCCCCCGCGCAAATCCACCATTTCCACCGGCGGAGGAGGACGGTCCGCCACGCGGCGCGTCAGGCGCACCACGGGCAGGGCGCCGGCGCGGGCCGCATGCCATGTCTTCAGATCCGGCGTGGCGGAGCCGAGCAGCAGAAGGCCGCGATTCTGCCGCATTCTGAACCAGGCCAGTTCCTTGGCGTGGTAGGACGGCGTTTCGTCCTGCTTGTAGGACGCGTCGTGCTCCTCGTCCAGCACGATGCAGCCGGGGCGCGGAACCGGCAGAAACAGGGCCGACCGCGTGCCCACGACAAGGCAGCCCTCCTCCCGCGCCCCGAGTTCCCTGTAGACGGCCTCCCGGCGGGCGGCGGACTGGTAGCCGTGATACAGAAAAATCGGCGCGCCCGGCAGGGCGCAGGCCGCGTCACGCTTCAGCTTGTGGGCGAGAGCCACTTCCGGGGCGAGCAGGAGCATGCTTTCGCCCCGTGCCAGGCAGGCCCTGGCGAGCTCCAGATAAACGGCCGTCTTGCCGCTGCCCGTCACCCCGAATAGCAGCAGGGTGCGCGGTTCGCCGCTGCCCAGGGCCGCGCGCAGGGCGGCGGCGGCGGCGGTCTGCTCGGCGTTGAGTTCGAACGGGAGCGGCGGCGGCGGCAGAAGCCCGTCGTTTCCGTCCTCCGCCTTCTCTCCCCGCGCAAGGGCGACATGCCCGGCCGCCACAAGCGCGCGCAGGGAATGGGAAGCCTGCGGGCCGAGCAGCCGCAGCAGGCGGCGGCGGGGCGTCGAGCCGCGCTCGTGCAGAAACTCCAGCAGCGCCAACTGCCGCGCCGCGTTGGGGCGCACCGGCCAGGGCGGGTCCGCGCGGAGAAGGCACATTTCCTCCTCCGCCTCGTCCGCGCCCGCCGCGAGAAGGCGGACGTCGCCCGCGCGCATCTCCCGCGCCAGCCGGGCGCGCTCCGCGGACGGCAGACGCAGGACATCGTTCAGGGCAAGGGACTCGCCCCTCCCGCCGCAAAGCCGCCGCAGGCGGATTTTTGTCGAGCGCAGCCCTCTGGGCAGCATGTGCCCCAGAACGCGCCCCGCCGTCAGCCCCTGGCGCAGGGCCATATCCTGAAGCATCAGGAGCAGTTCCGGCCGCACCAGGGGGGACGCCTCCAGGGGCCAGCACAGGGGCTTGCACGCGGCGCCTTCCGGCAGGCCCGATGCGTCCTTCGTCGCCAGAAGCAGGGCCGCCCGGTGCGACCGGCCGCCGAGGGGCACGACGACGCGCAGGCCGGGCCGCCAGAGATCCGCCGGGAACTCCGGCGGAATTTCGTAGGTCAGGACGCTGTACGGGGGGCTCAACAGGGCGACGTCGGCGAACATGCGCGCAGCATACCCCCCGCCGGCCCGATGGGCAAGAACGGCCTCCGCGATTCCGGAAACGCGCCTCGTCCGCTGTTATAGCTCAATACAGCGAAATTTGAAAAAAATTTTATTGCCAAATTCGCGATTGTCGCATAAGTCTAGAAAAACTCTAAAGCCGGCGTCCGCAAAGATGCCGGAAGTACGCGCGTACCGGCGCGGGACGGCCCATGACCGGAATTTCGATTGTCGTCGCTGTGTACAATGCCCGGCCCTGGCTGGAGCGTTTTGTCGCCTCTCTGCGAAAGCAGACTT
This sequence comes from Desulfovibrio sp., assembly GCA_031270875.1. The sequence goes on along the minus strand of JAISXC010000229.1, from coordinate 499 downwards.
TCAAAAATTTTGAGGTGCTGTTCGTGGACGACGCCTCCACCGATGAAAGCGCCGCCCTGGTGGAGGGCTGCGCCTCCGCCGAGCCGCGCTTCAGGCTTGTGCGCCACGAAAGGAACCTGGGGGCCGGGGCCGCGCGGAATACCGGCATTCGGGCCTCGCGGGGCGAAACCGTCTGTTTTGCCGACCCGGACGATCTGCTGCCGGAAAACTCCCTGGAAGTCCGCTACGCGGCCTACAAAAAACACAGGGCCATTGTGCGCGCCTGCCATGACGAAGTGACCGAAGACGGGAAACTGCTGAACCACGAAACACGGCCGGACGGCCTGCCGGAAGTGTGCAAACCCGGCGAGGCAGCCCCGCGCGTCGGCGTCAACCGCTTTCTCTGCGCGCACTGGACGTGGCTGCTGCCGACAGGCCTGTTGCTGCGGCACAACATATTTCACGGCGAAAACATGCGCACGGCCGAAGACATCGTCATGCTCGCGAAGTTGTTTTTCCA
>JAISXC010000149.1 GCA_031270875.1 Desulfovibrio sp. | reverse complement strand
CATTTCGGCGGGAGAAATAGGCAATCCGCCAAATGAAATTGAAGAGCATCCCCAGGCGATTCGGATATATCGTGGGCGCGCAGTGGTTGCGCGATCTGACCTGGGCGGTTTTCACCATTCTGCTTGCCCGCCACAGCAAGGACATGCTCGGACAGATCATGCTGGCCCTGTCATACGGGTATCTTGTCAAGACAGTGGCCGACGTCGGCCTCAACGACTTTCTCCTTTCCACATTTGCCCGCCGGGAAGCCCGCCCCCGCGTTTTGCTGGGCGGCGTCACCTGGCTCAAATTCGCCCTGCTCGCGGCGGCGCTCTGCATTGCCTGGATTGTGACCGGCGCGCAGGGCTACACGCCGGAGTTGCGTCTCATTGTGCTCTGCATTGCGGCTGGTTTTGGCCTTGACGGAGTAAGCGAGTCGTTTTTCGCTCTCTGCCAGGCGCGGGGCCGCCAGGATATGGAGATGCGCATACGCGCCCCTGCTGCGCTCATCGGCATCGGCTTCGGCATAGTCTGTGTTCTGTTGAATGCGCCGCTTCTTGTGATTGCCATGTACAAGATGTTGGAATCGCTCATCTGCATGGTTTTCGCCTGTCTTGCCCTGGGGCGGAATCCCCTGGCGGGGGTCAATTTTCCCGTGGTGGCGGCACTGATCCGCCGGATGAAACACGGGATTGTGTTTACGGGCATGAGCCTTTGCGCCATGTTCTACAATAAAATCAACGTGTTTTTTCTTAAACAGTACGGCGGGGACGGGGCTGTCGGCAGCTACGGCGTGGCCTGGGAAATGGTGGAAGGGCTTACCGTGCTGCTTTCGGGAGCTTTGCTGGGCAAGGTCATTTTTCCGCTTCTGACGCAATTGTGGAAAGAAGACCGCCAAGCGTTCAAACGCCTCTCCGGCCAGACGGCCCGTTCGCTCTGGGCGGCCGCGCTGCCGATGATTTTTGTGCTCTGCGTTGAGAGTGACCGCCTTCTGCCTCTCATATACGGGCAGGAGTACCGCAACGCAGCCACGGCGCAGCGTTTGCTTGCACCCAGCCTTGCCACGGCCTTTCTGCACAATCTGGCGGCCTACGCCATGATAGGCATGCGCCGGCATACTCTGCTGTTTCTGTTTTACCTCAGCGGGCTTGTCGTCAATATTGCCTGCTGCTGCTTGCTTGTCCCGGCGGTGCCGCTGGAGGGAGCTGCCCTTGCCCTGACGGCGACCAAGGTATGGGTGGCGGCGCTGACGGTTTCCTTCTTCCAATGGGCGGTCAAACCCATGTCGCCACGACAGTGGGGATTGCTTTTCGCGGCCGTCTCTTTCTCCCTGTTTCTGTGGTGGAACGCCGGCTTTGTCCTGGGCTTGCCGCGCGAAACGGCGGAAATGGCAGGATTGGCCCCGCTGCTGGCCCTGTTGTGGATTTGGCGGCCCCCGGCCCCCTTCGAGCGCAATTCCGCGGTTTGACATATAAAAGGAAGCCCGGAGAAAAATGGCAAGACCGCTACGCGTTCTTTTTCTCATGGAAGATCTTTGTTTCGGGGGCACGCAGCGCCAGATGCTGGAACTGGCGCAACGCCTTGACAGAACGCGTTTCGTCCCGGCCGTGCTGACGCTCACCGGCAGGACGGATATGGATGACGCGGCCCGCAGCGGCGGGATACGGCTCGGCCATCTGGGCGCCGGCAGATCCGTCCCCCTCCTGTTTTTCCTGAGTCTCCGCCGCGCGCTGAAAAAGGACAGACCGGATATCCTTGTCCCCTGCACGGCTCTGCCCAACATCTGGGGACGGATATGGGGGCGGGCGGCCGGAGTGCCTGTCATAGTGGGCACGTGCAGGGGCGGCGGCGGACCGCGTCGCCAGCACGAACGCCTGCTTTGGCGTCTGACGGAACAAATAATCTGCAATTCAGAAGAATTGCGTGAAACGCTCCGGATTGTCGGCGTGCCCGCGGGGCATTTGGTCTGCATTCCCAACGGCGTTGACGCTCTTCGCTTCGTTCCGGCGAAAATTCCGCCTTCCGCCCGCGGGCCGGTAATTCTGTGCGTGGCGCGTCTCGCCCGGGACAAGGATCATTTGACGCTTTTCCGGGCTTTTGAGCGTGTTGCGCAGCACATGCCGCAAGCGCGTCTGCGCATTGTGGGCGACGGACCGGAGCGCGCTTCCCTGAAAGCCTGGGCCGCAAATCATGCCGCAGGGGGCAATATCGACTTTTTTCCCGGCACCGCCGATGTGCGTTCTCATTATGGCGAGGCCCGGCTTTTCGCGCTTGCTTCCGTGAGGGAAGGCCAACCCAACGCGCTGCTGGAAGCCATGGCCTGCGGTCTGCCGGTCTGCGCCACTGCCGTGGGAGGCATCCCCGCGCTTGTTGGGGACAACGCCCTGCTTTCCCCCGCCGGGGATATCGGAGCGCTTGCCGACAACTGCGCGCGGCTGCTTGTTGTACCTCACCGCTGTGACGCTATGGGACAGGCGGGCAGAGCGCGCGTGGAACGGGATTTTTCCTTCAGCCGCATGGTGGCCGCGCACGAAGAGCTTTTTACGCGTTTATGGGAAAACTATGAAAAAAAGACTGCCGACAGAGGCCATGCAAAAAATTGAGGGCAGTTCCCAGGCCGGTTCTCCAAGGATGCCGCTCCATGTGATTGTGAGTCTGGATGTGGAGGAGGAGGGACTTTTTTCCGGGCATTACCCAGCCGTCGGATGCGGAGTGCGCAATGTGGCGCTGCTGCCGCAACTTGCTCCGCTCACGCGGGAATTGGGTTTTCCGCTCACGCTTTTCTGCGCCTATGCGGTTTTTGACAACGCCGATGCCTGTCGTGCGTTGGCCTACATGCGGGACAAATGCGGGGCGGAAATCGCGGCCCATCTGCATCACTGGAGCACCCCGCCTCTGCGCCCCGTCAGCGCGGGAACAAAAACCCCCGAGCTCACGCATCGCATGCCGGACAGTCTTCTGCGCCAGCGTCTGGACAGTTTGCTGACCGCCGGGCAGCAGTTTCAGGGAGCGCCCCTGACAAGCTTCCGCATGGGACGCTGGGATCTGAAATCGACGTTGCGCCCGTTGCTGGGGGAATTCGGCATCACTCTGGACAGTTCCGTCTGCCCGCTGCGCGCGTTCAGGGACGGAGCGGACCATTTTCTCGCTCCCGCGGATCCGTACTGGGTTGACGGCACGGGGCAAGGCTTGCTGGAATCGCCCATTACGCAGATTACGCCCGCGCCGTGGCTCGCGCGCCTGTGGCGTAAACATGTCCACCGGCCGGTCCTGCTGGATTCCTTTCACTTTTGGGGAGCCGTCAGCGCCAATCCTGTATGGCACGGCGAAAAAATCATGCGTTTGGCAACCCGGCTGCACGTCTTTCGGGGAGGCCGGGTGCTGCATCTGTTCTGGCATTCCTCTGAAATGCTGCCCGGCGCGTCGCCGAATGTGCCGGATCAGACCGCTTCGAGAGCGATTTTCAGGAAAATTTGTTCCTTTCTGCAGTGGCTGAAAGAAAATTTCACCGTTCGCGCCGTCACGGCGGCCCAACTGCGCTACGCGGCCCCAGCGCTCAATTTTCCCGGGCGACCGGTGGGCAAAGGCGACTGGTAACCCGTCCGGAGACGCAATTATGAAAATCACGCAAAGTCAACTTGAACGTCTGGCCGATTTTTTGCATGAAACGGGCATGCTGCGCCGCATTCCGCGCAGCGGGTACGCTTTTCTGGGCACGGGAGCGGAAAATGTGGCCGAACACAGCTACCGCACCGCCGTTATAGGCTATGTTTTGGCCTGTCTGGCCGGAGCGGACGCCGCCCGCGTGACCATGCTGTGTCTTTTTCATGATCTGCATGAAGCCCGCACCGGAGACTTCAACTACGTCAACCACCGCTACAACGAATGCCGCGCCCGCGAAGCCCTGGAAGACGCATTGGAAGGAACCGGCCTCTCCCGTGAGGTGCTTGGCTTCTTTGATGAATTTGAATCCGCCCGAAATCCGGAGGCCGACTTGGCCCGCGATGCGGACCAGCTTGATCTGCTCTGCAATCTGGCCGCAGAGCTCTCCAAAGGCAACGCCTTTGCCTCGGAATGGATCGAAAACGCGCTCAAACGCCTGCGCACCGCGCAGGCCAAGGAACTGGCGGAGCAGATACTGCGCGCGGATCCGAACCGCTGGTGGTACGGACGGGTGGACAGGGACTGGTGGGTGAGGAGAGGGAAATAAACCGCATATCCTGCCGCCTTACAGCAAACCGGGAAGACCGTGTTCATTCATGAAATTCTCATAATCAACGACATTGGCGGCGACCAGCTTCTCGGGATTCAGGGCGTAGGGACAGCGAGTCGCGCAGTCTCCACAGTGCAGACAGGTCTTCGCCGTCCGCATCCTCTCCACCCAGTCTTTTTCGGCGTATCGACGCCAGGGACTGCGCCGCAGAAACCGATCAAGACGCGCGATAAAGGGGATGTAAATATCCTGCGGACAGGGCAGGCAGTAACCGCAGCCCCGGCAGAAGCGCCCTCCCAGAGCCTCGCGTTCGGCCTGTATGGCTTTTTCCATGTCCGCGTCCAGGACCGGAGGAGAGGCGGCAAGTCGCAGGAACTGCGCCAATTCCTCTTTGGCCTGCATGCCCCAGATGGGCACGGCGTTGCTGAAGGATTGCAGATAGGCGAAGGCGGCCGGGATGTTGGTTATCAGCCCCCCCGCCAGAGCCTTCATGGCGATGAAGCCGATGTTTTTTTCCCGGCAAACGCGCATGAGTTCCTCTTCCTCCCTGGTGGCCAACAGGCTGAAAGGAAACTGCACGGTGTCGTACAGCCCTGATACCGCCGCTTCTCTGGCTGTTTCCAGAGAGTGGGAGGTAATGCCCATGGCGCGGATAACCCCTTTTCTCTTCAGTTCCGACATGGTTTCCCAGCGCTGCGTGCCGTCGCCGGGACGCGGCAGATCCGCGATGTTGTGGAGCTGATAGAGATCCAGGTAATCCGTTTTGAGCGCTTCAAGGCTTTTGGCGAGGTCCGCTTCAATAACCGCGCGGTCAGGCCCTCTGGTTTTTGTGGCGATGATCACGCGTCCGCGCATGCCGTCAAAGGCGTCACCGAGTTTGGCTTCGCTGTCCGTATAGGCACGCGCCGTATCAAAAAAGCTTATGCCCCCGTCCACCGCCGCATGCAGAAGTTCAACGGCTTCCTTCCTCTCCAGGCGTTGAATGGGCAGCGCGCCGAAAGCAGGACGGGTGACGCGGAGACCGGATTTTCCGAGTGATATCAACTCCATGTTGCTCTCCGTTTTTTGTTTATTCCACAATAACCGTTCCCAGAGCTTCACCGCCCAACAGACAGCGGCGAAGGCCTGAGGGCGCGTTCCCGTCCAGAATAAGGGCGCGCGGGCATCCGGCGGAAAGGGCGTTCAGGCAGGCTTCCACTTTGGGAAGCATGCCGTCGCTGATAACGCCTTGGTCCCTCAGCCGCGCGACGGCAACCCTGTCAAGTTCGGGAATCAGCTCCCTGTCCGCGTCCAGTATCCCGGGCACATCGGAAACCAGTACAAAATACGCCGCGTGAAGCGCCCCGGCAATGGCCCCGGCCGCCGTGTCGGCGTTAATGTTGAGCGGTTCGCCGCTCGGGCCTGAGGCCACCGGCGCCACCACGGGCACAAATCCTCCGTCGAGCAGACAATCAAGCAACGCGACGTCCACAGACCGGACTTCCCCCACAAGGCCAAGGGCGGGATTTCCGACTTCCGCCCGCAAAAGGCCGCCATCCCGGCCGCTTATGCCGGCGGCGCGCACCCGCCGGCGCGAAAAGGAGCTGACCACGGCCTTGTTGACTTCTCCGCACAAGACCATTTCCACCGCCTGCATAGTGGCGGCGTCCGTCACGCGCAGACCGTCCACGAAGCGGCTTTTGATGTTCAGGCGTTTCAGCAGAGCGGTGATCTGCGGACCCCCGCCATGCACAATGACAAAGCGCATTCCCCGAGCGGCAAGGCCAGCCAGATCATCGACGAAAGCCTCCGCCAGAGCGGCGGCGCTCATGGCGTGACCCCCGTATTTGACAACAACGGTATCCTGGGTCATGAGAATCTTCCTCTGCTCACCAACTTCGGATTTTGTCCCCGCGCGGGACTCTTGAAAGAACTAAGATGCTGGCGTTCACTGCAAAAATATCACCACAGGTTTCGCCTGTCTATTGCTTCTAGGGCGTGTTAACATTATTTTAAGGCCACAACGATTAACGCAAAGACGACAAAGGCGAGGAACATGACATCGAGTTTATCATAGCGGGTAAATACTCGCCTGAAACCTTTGAGTCG
>JAISXC010000021.1 GCA_031270875.1 Desulfovibrio sp. | reverse complement strand
GCCGTCTCGCAGCGTAAAACGCGCTTGCCTAGGCTTGCGGGGGCAAATCCGGCCGCGTGGAGCACGGCCAGTTCTCTTTGCGAAAAACCGCCTTCCGGGCCGATGACATAGACGGAAAGGCCTTCTTTTCCCGCCGTGTCCGTTGAAAGCAGGGGGACGTTTTCCTGCATTTCCCAGAGCAGGACGCGCCGGTCCGCCGGGGAGGCCAGTTCCGCCACTTCCTCAATGCCCCTGGGCAGCAGGCGCAGTTGCGGCAGCCAGGGATTTTTACACTGTTTGGCTCCGGCGATCATCCGGTCTCTCCAGGATTGTTCCGAGGAGAGCGCAAGCCTGCTCTGGCTGTGATCGGCCTGCCATATCCATATTGCGTGAGCGCCCAAGTCCACGGCTTTTTCCAGAAAAAAACCGCGCCGCGCCGCTTTGCTGACGGCCAGGGCCATTGCCGCGCGGGCGGAAGGGTGGGGAAACATCCGCTCTTCCAGCCGCTCCAGCCGGACGCTTTCCCTGCCGAGGCCGCATATGCGGAAGCGCCCTAGGCGTCCGCGGCCGTCCAGAAGGACGACGCGCGAGTCCTTATCCAGACGCAGAACGCCGGCGAGATGGCGCGCTTCCTGTCCCTTCAGGCAGACTTCGGCTCCCCAGCATTCGGGAGGCAGATAAAAAGCCGGTTCATTCATGCGGGAGACGATTCCTGTTTTAGGCGGTGTTAATGCCCTAGACGGCAAAGGCCGTTCTGGCGCCGGGGGAGGCCAGGCGGGCCTTGCGGACAGCCTTGAAGCTGTCGTGAAGGGAGACCAGTTTGCCGTAATTCCGGCGAATCTCGCGGCCAGCCTTGCTCAGTTCATCCTCGCGCTTTTCCAGATACTTCCGCCGGATATACCCGTCATGCAGAATTGTTTCCACGCAGTTGATGACGGCGTCAACCAGCGCGGGGAAAAAGTTGACGATTTCAAATTTGAGTTCATTGAGCAGGCTGACGGTTTCGTTCATCATCCGTCTGTAGCTGATGGGAGATCCCTTGAAAGTGCGCTGGCAGAGATCCTCCAGAATGCGCACGCGCCTTGCCTGCTGTATATAGCTGAAACGCGAGCATACTTCCTGATATATCTCGCGCAGGGCGCCGAAATTTTCATCATGGCGCGGCGAGTAAAGATAGCCGGAGAGAATTTTGTCGAGTCCGGAAAAAAATTCGTCGCTGTAGCCGATCATGCGGCCCTGGTGTTTCGCCAGCCAGTAGGAGAGAAATTTGAGCCGTTTTTCGTCGCTGTCCGTATTTTCCACAATTTCCGTGCGTTTGTATATGATGCGCCCTGTATGCTCGCCGCGGACAATGTCGTTCAGGCGAAAGAGCATGTTTGTGCTGTCCTTGATAATGTTCAGCCCGCGCAGGGGATCGCCGGTCAGCGGATGGAGGATTTCCTGAGCGGCTACGGAAAGGGCGCGCTCCTGGCGCAGGTTGTGCGCGTCATAGCGATGCTGCCGGTACGTTACCCGCAGGAGTATCACCCGTTTTGACTTGTCCAGAAAAAATCCCTTTTCGTCTATGAGGTCAAGTGTGTCGTTCTGGTCCTTGTCCAGCGCCACAAGGGCGATTTTTTCCAGCAGGGGGTATTTGCGGTTTTCCCCCGTTGACGTGTAGGTTGTCAGGACGCGGTCCGTCTGGCCGAGAACGCGCAGAAGAAAGCGCTCTCCGGCCTTGTGGAGTTTGCGCGCGAAAAGGGCGCTTGACGTGCGGCGTTCCGAAACGATGGGAAAACCGTAAAGCTCCATGAGAAATTGGTACACGAACATGCGGTTGCGCTCGTACATCTCGCTGTCGCCATAGACAAATTTGCCGATGCGCAACCCGAAGCGCTTGAGTTCGCTGTCAATGTCGGAGGGGAAGGAAGCGAACACGCCCGCGAGGTGAAAGTGGTTTCCCGCGTCGAGGGCCAGCACGTGCGCCCTGTCCATGTTCAGCAAATAGGGCATGAGGGCGGGATAGTTCTCGGGAAGCGCAATGTCCGTGCCGCAGAACTGCCGCCGGAAGATTTCGTGATGTCTGCGTGGGAGGCGGGATGTCAGCGTCAGAAGATTGTGCGCCCTGTTCTGGCTCTCCGTCTGGCCGGCCGCTCTGCCCGGAGACGGGTGGGCGGGGCGCAGACGCTCGTATTGAAAAATTTCCGAAAAATAGTCCATCTGTCTCGCGAAAGCCACCATGGCGAAGCCGGGCAAATCCTTGTATTCAAACATGTCGCTGTCGAAAGACGGCAGAAGTTCCCGCGCTTCCACGACAGGGTAATTTTTGTTTTCCTGATAGGGTTTTACAAGGCAATGGCGGATGTGTATCCCGTCCAGAAAGCGTTTGAGATCTTCAAGGGAGTCAAGGAGAAGACAATGGGAAGCGGGCGAATCGGGGTTTTCAGGGGGAAAGCCGTTCTTGCTGAATATTTCCTGCCAAGTGAACATTTGTGGTCTTCCGGAATTTTTTTGATTTTCTAACATTTTTTTCAAAAAAGTTCCAGCATGTTTTTGGCGTCCGGCGGCAGGCGCGTCTGGCCCGCCGCGCCGCGCGCCGCTTTTCCGCGGAAACGGCATCGGGAAGCCGTCTAGACGGTCATGTCGATGCCGTCCAGAAGCGAAAGACCGCCTGAGTAAACGCCGAAGGATGAGGATGAGGACTCCAAGCTGTCCCACCAGGATGCCATGTTTTCGATTTGAATGCGTTTGCGCATTTCGCCGGGCGCGATTTGCAGCGATTCACGGGCCGCGTCAATGCCGTTCAGGGCTTCGATCTGCTTATATTTTTGAAGCAGTTCAGAATTGTTGTCAAAAAAATTTTGTATGGTGTCCTTGTCCTGGCTGTCGCCGGCAACGGTCACGGTGCCGTCATCATTGCTTTGCAGGGTGAATTGCAGTGAATTAGGGTCAGCGATGCCCAGGGCCTTCAGGCCGTCGCTGACGCTCTGATTGAACTCGTCCTGCAGTTGTTCGCGGTATTTGGTAAGCTGGGTGAACGTGACGCGGCTGTCCGCGGCGAGGCCCATGGCGTCCATGACGTACTCGGTCAGTTCAATCATGCTGGACACCTGCTCAATCATGGAAAGGCTGGTCGTGCTGGTGGAACTTTTTGCCGTGTCTGTGGTCTCGTCGGCGAGCAGGCCGCTCTGCCACTGCAGCAGCACACCGGAATAGGAGCTGGTTGTTGCAGAAATGCTCATGGCGTCTCCTTTGCGGGTTTTGTTCAAAGCGTCGGATCTGGCATTTCATGCCCACATTGCGAACATTGGAATGTTATGCAAACTTCGGACCATTTTGGGCGGACTGCCACCGGATTTTGCCGTTTTTTTCGGACAGGGCGGACTGACGGCGCGTCCGGCCAAATTTATTCGGCGCGGCGCACTTGCGCGGGACGAACGGGTATGATAAAAAATCCGGCAGCGAAAAAACATTGCCCTTCGGCAACTTGGAGTCGGGAATGACACGAATGACCAGGGAAGAAATTTACGTCAGGGCGGTCGATCTGGTAAAAAAGGCGCGCGGCAAGCTTGAGGTTGTGGGCAAGGTCAGCGCGTCCAACCTGGAGGAACTGAGCGTCGCCTACACGCCCGGGGTCGCCGAGCCCACCCGCCGGGTGCGCGACAACCACGCGCTGCAATTTCAATACACGAGCCGTGCGTCCATGCTGGCCATTGTGACGGACGGCTCGGCCGTGCTGGGTCTGGGCAACATCGGGCCGGAAGCGGCCATGGTGGTCATGGAGGGCAAGGGGGTCATGCTCAAGCATTTCGCCGGCGTGGACCCCGTTCCGCTTTGCCTCAACACGCAGGATCCCGAAGAAATCATCCGCGTGGTCAAGGCCGTGGAACCGTCTTTCGGCTTCATCTTTCTGGAAGACATTTCAGCGCCGCGCTGCTTCCATATCCTGGAGAGGCTCACCAAAGAGCTGTCCATCCCGGTTTTCCACGACGACCAGGACGGAACGGCGGTCTCAATATGCGCGGCTGTTTCCAATGTTCTGCGCCTCACGGCCCGGCGGATCAACGACATGCGCATGGTCATCAACGGCGCCGGAGCGGCGGGCCTGGCCACTGCCAGGCTGCTCATGGAACTGGGCGCGGAGGATATAACGCTGTGCGACGTCAACGGGGCTTTGGGAAAGGACACGCGGGGGCTTGACGGGTACAGGGCCGCCCTTGCCGCCAGAACAAACCGCAGGGGCGCGGGCACGCTGACCGAAGCCCTGCGCGGCGCGGATATTCTCATCGGCCTTTCGGTGGCCAATGTTGTCGGCAAGGATATGGTGCGCGCCATGAACAGGGATGCCGCCGTCTTCTGCCTCGCCAATCCCGACCCGGAAATTCTGCCGACCGACGCCGCGGAGGCGGGGGCCAGATTTACCGCCAGCGGCCGTTTCGACTACGCCAACACCATTAACAACCTGCACGCCTTTCCCGGCATAGTGCGCGGCACTCTGGACGCCCGGGCAAAACACATTACCACGAACATGAAACTCGCGGCTGCCCGGGCCATCGCCTCCTTTGTGCCCGATGACAGGCTGCGGGATGACTGCCTCATGCCCAATGCCCTGGATGCCGCCTTGGCGGTCCGCGTGGCGGAGGGCGTAAAAGCGGCGGCGGAAAAAGACGGCGTTGCCGGAGCGTGGTAAGGATGCCTCGCCGCGTCGGGGGCGACTTGCCAAGCTGGACAGGCAGGGTGAAATAGTTTACATGCGGCCTATGCCAGTGCGTTCCTCCGAGCAAGAGACGGTTGAATTCGACAACCCCTCGCTCGCCAATCATCTTTT
>JAISXC010000020.1 GCA_031270875.1 Desulfovibrio sp. | reverse complement strand
GCCATGAGCTTTGATTACCGCAGACTGCGCAATCTGGCCTGGCCGTTTTTTCTCATCTCGCTCATACTGCTTCTGCTGGTGCCGGTGGCCGGCAAAACCATATATGGCGCGAAACGCTGGCTTTCCTTGGGGTTTATGAGCATCCAGCCCTCCGAAGTGGCCAAGCTGGCCGTGCTTCTGATAGCCGCCCGCATTCTCTCGCGCGAGGCAAAGCCCCTTGGCTGGAAAAATTTTCTCAGCGTCATTGTCGTGGTCATCCTTCCCTGCGCCCTTATCATTCTCCAGCCGGATCTCGGCACCACGCTGATGGTATTGCTGATTCTGGCCGGCATGATACTGTTTCACGGACTGCGCGGCTATGTGTTCAAAACCTGTCTGATTTTCGCGCCATGCGCGGCGGCATTGATGTGGTTCGCGGGCATGCACGACTACCAGCGCCAACGCATCCTGACTTTTTTGAATCCGGGCAATGATCCGCGCGGCACGGGCTACCATATCCTTCAGTCGCGCATTGCCATCGGCTCCGGCCAGCTTTGGGGCAAAGGCTTTACGGAAGGCACGCAAAGCCAGCTCCGCTTTCTGCCGGAACGCCATTCCGACTTCGCCGTGGCCGTGTTCGGCGAGGAATGGGGATTTGCTGGCTGCCTCATGCTGATAACGCTGTTCTGCCTTTTTTTGCTGGCAATTTTTTCCACAGCCTCGCAGGCCAAGGATCGCTTCGGCAGCCTGCTTGTGGTGGGGGTGTTCTTTTATTTTTTCTGGCAGATTTTTATCAACATTGCCATGGTGATCGGGCTGATGCCGGTGGTGGGCATTCCCCTGCCCTTCATCAGTTACGGAGGCAGCGCCACCGTACTCAACTTCACCCTTGTAGGCATTGTGCTCAATGTTTCCATGCGGCGTTTCATGTTCAAGGGGTAGGGTTTATCCATCAGGAGGTCATATGGGCAAAGAGGAGATCGCCTTCCTGGGTTCCGATACGGTGTATGAAGGCAAGCTTACATTCAAGGGCACCGTGCGCATTGAAGGCAGATACGCCGGCGAAATCGTCAGCGACGGCACGCTGAACGTGGGCAAGGACGCCAGCGTTGACGGCGTGTTGCAGGTGGGGGAGCTGCTCCTCTCCGGCCGCTTCAGCGGCGAGGTCACGGCCAAACGCCGGGTTGTGGTGTATTCCACGGGCATACTGGAAGGGGTCATCCAAAGTCCTTCGCTTCTTACCGAAGAAGGCGGCATTATTGAAGGACAGGTGCGGATGAAGTCCCCGGAAAAAAACGCCGCGAAAACAGCGCGGGAATCAAAGGCCTGAGGCTTGCATTATGCTGTGAATTCGGGCAATGAATCAGGAAAAGGAGACAATATGGCACAGGATTTTTTTCGCGCTCTCAGGGACGTGGTGCTGGTGATCAACTCCAGCCTTGAACCGGGACAGGTTTTGCATAAAATCACGGAACAGACCGCCACCGCCTTGGGCTGCAAGGCCAGCACCATCCGCCTGCTCGACAGCACGGGGCGCTTTCTGTTGCCCAGCGCGGCCTATGGCCTTTCCGAAAAGTACATGCGCAAGGGCCCGGTGGAAATCAAACGCAGCGGCATGGACGGCGAAGTGCTGGCGGGCAAGGTCATCCATCTCAAAGACGCCGCGGCGGACGGGCGTTTTCAGTACCCCGAGTCAGCCAGGAGCGAAGGACTTGTCTCGGTGCTTTCCGCCCCTCTCATGGGCGACGGCAAGGCCATAGGGCTTATCCGCGTGTATTCCTCCGTGGAAAAGGATTTCACGGAGGACGAGCAGGCCTTCATGGAAGCCGTGGCGGCCATTTCCGCCGTGGCCATTGCCAATGCGCGTCTGCACGAAGCACTGCGCAAAAATTATGAACTGATGGCAAAGCATGCCTATGAATCGGTTTACGAGGATTAGCGGGAGAGCATCATGAAAAAAATCAATGTCGCCATCAACGGGTTCGGACGCATCGGCCGTCAGGTCTTCCGCGCACTGCACAGGAATTTTCGGGATTATGTGCAGGTGACGGCTGTCAATGACCTTTTTGACGCCGAGGCCAATTTTCATCTGGCGGAATACGATTCCGTGTACGGTCGCGGTTATCTGGACGCCAGGGTCGACGGCACGGAAGTCAGCGTGGGAGACTGGAGAATACACTGCTTTGCGGAACGCGATCCCGCCAACCTCACCTGGCGGGAGTACGGGATTGATGTCGTGGTGGAGAGTACCGGCATTTTTCGCAGCGCCAAACAGGCGGCCGTGCATCTGGAGAACGGGGCGAGGAAGGTCATCATCACCGCGCCGGCCAAAGAAGAAGACATCACCATCGTCATGGGGGTCAACCATGACAAATACGACCCGGAAAAGCATCACGTCGTCTCCAACGCCTCTTGCACCACCAACTGCCTTGCCCCTGTGGCCCTGGTGCTGCAGCGGGAATTCGGCATACAAATAGGCAATATGGTCACCATCCACTCCTACACCAACGACCAGCGCATTCTGGACATGGCCCACAAGGATCCGCGCCGCGCGCGCGCCGCGGCCTGCAACATCATCCCCACCTCCACGGGCGCGGCCCAAGCGGTGGCAAAGGTAATACCGGAACTCAAGGGCAAATTCAGCGGCTATTCCCTGCGCGTTCCCACGCCTACGGTGTCCGTGGTGGATTTTTCCGGCATCCTGGAAAAAGAAACGGATACCGAAACCCTGCTCGGCAAACTCAGGGCCGCTTCGGAAAGCTACCTCAAGGGCATTCTGGAATATAACGACAAGCCGCTGGTTTCCATGGATTTCAAGGGAAATCCCGCTTCCTCCATTCTGGAGGCGCCCTATACCACGGTGCAGGACGGCCGGATGGTCAAGGTGGTTTCCTGGTATGACAACGAATGGGGGTATTCCAACCGCGTCTGCGACCTCATCCGTCTGATGCAGGACAAAGGGCTATAAGCCCGAAAAAGGGGAAAAAATCCGGCAGGTCCAACTAATCGGGAAAGGTTGCCCGTCAGAGCGGAGCCGTCTGCCGGATCAGGTCCGGCCGCCGCATATTCCCCGGCAGCGGCTCCGCCGAAATAACGGGTCCGGTTCGTTTATTTTTCCTCAAGCCAGGAATCGTCTTCAAGAACCTTGTAGTTGCGCACTGTGAGGTAATGCACGCCATCGCATTCTTCATGCAGTCCGGTCACTTCCACCGGCACGCTGACCTCGTCATCAAGGTCGACGCCGGCTCCGCGAGGTACAATGCGGTATTCCACATCGTCCTGCACAATGGCCACGCGTGCTTGACGGGCATTCGTCAAACGCGGAATCGCAACGACATAACCTCTGACGCGTATTGGACCTGTGTTCATCGCACTGCCTTGCCCCTGAACAGTTTTTCGGCCTATAGCCTCTTTTTTCAGAATTTGCAAGTATCAGCAACGTATCCCATAATCCGCCACGCCCTTGCGCGTGAGCGGGTGAGATTTACGAAAGAGCTTTTTGAGTCGCCATTTTGGATTCTGGAAACCAAAGGCGCTCGGCTTACAAATAATGTACGGAATTTTGCTGTTAGAGCATTTCACACTTGAAATGCTCTACAAGGATTTGCAAGCAACTCCTTGCCGCGAGATGCGCCCAGGCGGGCTTTGCCCGCCGTGAAAAGCGCATCTTAAGCGTAATCTGCTCCAAAGGGCCGCCGTTTCAGATTTCGCTGATTATTGCAACAACCACCGGATCGCGTTCCAAAACGCGCCTGAAGAATTTGCGCAGCGAGGAACGGATATTCTCGCGCATACGTCGCGTGTTTCCTTGTGCTGTTTCTATTTCATCCAATACGAGGCATTTTGCGTCTTCCAGAACGTAACTGTAGTGTTGTTCGAAGACAAAGCCTTTGGAGGTGATTTCAGGTCCGTGGAGTATGCTGCCTGTCGCGGAATCCATCACCAGCACCACGATGACCATTCCTTCACCGCCCAGGATACGGCGCTCCCTGAGTACGACGACGCCGACATCCCCGACGCCTTTGCCGTCCACCAGGGTGTGCTCGACCGCCATGCGCGGTTCGACCCGGAAAGACGTTTGCGTGAGGGTCAATGGCCTGCCGTCCTCCAGAAGCACGATGTTTTCCGGGGCGACGCCGCAGGCCTGGGCCAGGCGGCCATGTTTCACAAGATGCTGGTACTCGCCGTGGACGGGTACGAAAAGCTGGGGCCTGACGGCCAGAAGCATGTCGCGCAACTCCTCGCTGTAGGCGTGTCCTGACGCGTGAACGGAGTTGATGCCTTCGTAAAGCACTTCCGCTCCGAGGCGGTACATTTCATTGATAAGGCGCGACATTGCCCTGGCATTGCCCGGTATCATGCGTGAACTCATAACAACGGTGTCGCCCCGCCGGATGTCAAGTTGACGGTGGCCGCCCAGCACCATGCGGGAGAGGGAGGAAAGCGGCTCTCCCTGGGCGCCCGTGACGAGAAGCACGAGCTTGTGGTCCGGCAGGTCCGGCACGCCGCAGTATGCGTTGAAAAAAGCGGGAGGGGGCTTTAACAGTTTGAGTTCGCAGGCTGTTTCTATGTTGCTGGCCAGAGATTTTCCGCTTATCACCACGGTTCGTCCGTGGGCTTCCGCGAGATCGAATACTTCCTGAATCCGTTGAATATGGCTGGAAAAAAGTGTGATGATAATGCGTCCGGCGGCGGTGTCAAAAAGCCTGCCGAGGGATTTCTTGACTTCGCGTTCCGTGAGTGAGCGGCCGGGACGCATTACGTTGGTTGAGTCGGAAAAGAGCAGGCGGGCGCCCTGCGGTCCGGCGAAGTTTTTGAAAATTTGTATATCCGTGCCGGAGCCGCTCAGCGGACGGGGATCGATTTTGAAATCTCCGCTGTGCACAATCCGGCCGACGGGGGTTTCCACGCCAAGCCCAAAGCCCTCGGGGATGGAGTGGCAGACCGGAAAGAAGTGGAAATCCATGTCCGCCAGCCTCAGCACGGTATCGGAGGTAACCGGGCAAAGCTCCACCCAACGCGACATTTCTCGCTCACGGAGTTTCTGCTCCACAAGAGCCAGCGTCAGGCGCGAACCGTAAATGCGGGTGCCTCTGTTAAGTTCACGGACGAGCCAGGGAAGGGCGCCGATATGATCTTCATGCCCATGCGTCAGCACGATGCCGGAAAGTTTGTCTTTCACGTGGCTGACGGCGTCGAACGAAGGAATGATGACATCCACCCCAAGATGCTCGTCGTCGGGAAACATCAGGCCGCAGTCCAGCATGACGGCGCCACGGGCGGTCTCCCAAAGCTGGCAGTTGAGCCCTATTTCCCCAAGGCCGCCGAGAGGGGTGATGGTAAGCGTCCGGAAATCCATTGTGCGCGTGTGGCGGGTTATTGCGCCTGCAAAAGATCGGCGTGAAATTCGCCCATGGCGACGTATATCTGGGCCAGAGCCGTCAGGTAGTCGGCCTTGGCGCCGGTAAGGGACGCCTGGGCGGTGGTAAGTTTCGTGGATGCGTCCAGTACTTCGAAATTGGTGCCCACCTGTTCCCTGTAACGGGCCACTGCGGCGTTGAAGGCTTCCGTTGCCTGTTCAACGCTTTTTTCCGCAAGGGCAATACGTTTTTCGGCTTCGCGCACGGCAAGAAGTTTCGATTTGACGTCATACCCCACGCCAAGTTTCAGGTCTTCCTCTTCGTAGCGCATTTTTGTCACGAGCCAGCCGGCCTGTCTGTCCGCATACCAGGTGGTCCCCCACTGAAACACATTCCAGGTGGCCCGCGCGCCGATTTCCCAGGTTGTGCCGCGCGACCCGCTTTCGCCGGCGCGCTGCAGGTCAAGCGTATTGCCGCTATTGGAGATGTTGTAGTAGGCTTCCACCTGCGGATAATAATCGCTTTGCACGGCGAGTTGGTTTTTCCCGGCGATTTCCACCGCTTTGGCCGCCATATGGAGGTCGGCCCGCTGGCGGTACGCCATTTCGAGACACATCTCCAGCGAAAGTTTGAAAGGGATATAGGCCAGTTTGCCCGTGTAGGCTGTTTTTGCCGTTGCCGGCAGCCCAAGCAGGGTATTGAGCATGGCCAGGCACGTGTCGCGGCTGTTTTCAGCTTGAACCAGCAGGTTTTCCGCCTGGCTGACGTTGACCTCCGCCTGTAAAACATCAAGACGCGGTCTGAGGCCGACGTCATGGAAGGCCTTTGTTATGTTGAGTTGTTCGCGCAGTCTGGCAAGAGAGTCGCGCTCGCTTATGACATTTTCTTCAAGCCTCAGATAATCCAGGAAATAGCGCTGCACCTGTTCCGTCATGTCCAGTTCGGCCTTGCGTAACGCGGCCCTGTCGCTGTCCGCCTGCAAAGCCGCTTTCTGATAATCCGCCAGAAGCCTGAACCCCTGGAAAACAGGCTGGGAAATCTCCACGCCGAAATTGTACGCGCCCATCTCCGGAGGGCGAACGGTGACGGGGGAGGATTCCCGCTCTTGCTTCACGGCGGTATAGCTCATGCCGAGCCGGGGGCCGAAGGCCCCGCGGGCGGACTTGCGTCCCTCTTCCGACGAGCGGCTTTGCGATTCACGGGAACCGAGGGAAGGGTTGAACTTCAGGGCACGGAATACGGCTTCACGCATGGTAAAGGACCGGGGACGCCCGTGTCGTTCGCTTTGCGGGTCCATAGGCCGTCCGCCGTCATACAGCGGCGAGGACGGCGTTTTTTTTGAGGCCGCAAGCGCCGTGCCTGGGGATATGGCCAGCCCGCAGGCGCACCATATCGCGATCAGGACAAGCGTTGCATGAGTACGCCACTGATGAACCCGTTTGGACATGCCCGATCATACTCCGTCACGAGTGCAATGGCAAGTTGCCCCGCCCGCGATTATGTCAATTGCAGACAGGTTGATATCATCCCGGCAATTTCCGTCTGCCGCCGCGGCAAAGGGCAATCCCGCGCCGCCCCGATGCACCAGAGGGGGACACGGCGCGCTTCATATGTTGTGTCGCAGTGACTTTTTTCGTCCCCCATGCCGTGATCGCTCGTGACAAGCGCGGCGTACCCCGCTTCAACCCAGGTCGGCAGGTAACGGGCCAGCAACCCGTCCGCCGCGCGCGCGGCGTCTCGGTACGCGGTGGAGCCGGCGCCGTGCCTGTGCCCGGCATAATCTATGCCCATGCAATGGATGAGAAGCAGGCGGGGCGAGAATTTCTGGCGCAGCCATTCCGCGTCGCGAAAAAGCTCGTCGTCGGGATAGGCTTCACTGCTGTAAAAAAAACCATGAGATATGGGCAGCGAAATGTCGTTTGTAAATCTGTCCCGTTCCGCGGCGAAGGGCGCCCGGTTGCAAAGTTCGCTCATCCAGGAGTACGCTGCTGCTGCGGTTACAAGTCCATGTCGGCGGGCGTCATGAAAAATTGTGGCGGCCGGGCAGAGCGACGCATTGTCATTGTGGAGAATGCCGTTTGCCGCCGGCGTGCGCCCGCTGAGCAGCGATGCGTAAACAGGACGCGAAAGGGGCGGCAACACCGCCGTAAGTTCGCCATATCGGGCCGCGCCGGCCTCGACAAGGGCGGCGAGGCAGCTCATGCACCGGCGGGCCGTGTCAACGCCAAGCCCATCCAGTAAAACAAAAATGAAACCTTTCATTTTGCGCTGTCGCCCCGCAGGCTTTACATTGTGTCTCCTCCGGTCTTTTTACGGCATTTGGGACGGCAAGGCAAAAAATTTGACATGTCTTTTCCGGATGTAAAAAATATTGAAAATCAACGCAGTATCATGGAATATTGCATAAGGTCGCAGATTCTGCTTTAATCCTGCCATATACCGGTGGAGTAGGGCATGATACAAAATGAAAGCCGCTGTCTGAAAGTGTCTGGCCGTCTGGGTCTGAAAGCGCGCGCGGATTTGTTGCAGAATTGTCTGGCGGCCTGGCCGCGTCGGGGCAAAAGACTTCTGGAAATAAATTGCGGCGAAGGATTTTTTTTGCCTGTCCTCTGGGAATGCGGATTTGACGTGACCGCGACGGAGCATGAACCCGCCCTGCGAAACCGGGCTCTGGCCCATGTCGGTTTTCGCGCGGAGATTATGGCATCGTCCGACGAGTATCTGCCGTTTGAAGACGACGCCTTTGACTGGGTGATCCTGCACGTTGCGGCGAAGAACTGGCCGGCTTTCGAAAACAGCCTGACCGAGGCATTGCGCGTGGCGACAGGGGGGCTCGCCGTCGCTTTCTGGAATTCGGCCTCTTTTTCTTATACGTTATGCAGACTGAGGAACAGCAGATTTTGGCCCTGGCCGCGATACAACTGTTTCAGCGTGTGGCGGAAGCTGAAACAGCGCGGCATGGGCAGTCTGACTTCACTGAGCACTTTGTCGGGTCCGGTTCGTACATGGAACAGAATTCACGGCGGTGTTCTCCGCCAGGCCGTTACGCGTGTCCTGCCGCTTGGCGCGTGGTGTATTCTTCGCATGGACATCGCGTCCCCCGGCTCTGTGACCCCGCTGCCTCTCCGGCTGCGCAACGCCCGGTTTGCGTCTCCGGCGACCGCGCTGGAATGTCATCGGGTTGGTGACGCCTCCGGTGATGACAAGGAATAGCCGGATTGAGTCGAAGCGTTCCTTGATCCTGCTGCAATGTCTTGTGGTCAGACCGAACGGTGCGGGCCTGGTGCAACCCTTTTGATAATGGCAAGAGCTATGGATAAAAGAACATCTGATCCCCAGGAGAGGCGATACTTTAAGCTTTCGGTTGGGGATGTGAAAAAAAATTTTATTTCCGGCCTGCTGCCGTTTCTGCGCGGGCGTCTTGTGGCGCTGGCTTTTATATCGCTTTTTGTGATGCTTGTCCTCGGCGGTTATCTGGGGTGGCGTTATTATCAATACCGTCAGTCGGGCCTTTTTGCCTTCAACAGCTTTTCTTCGGCCCTACAGCCCCCGAACGCGGAGCGTCTGGCGAAACTTGTTGATTTCAATACGCTTTCAGGGCATTTGGCTCAAGCCATTGCGCGGAATTATACTTTCCTCAAACAAGGGCCGAACCAGATGAGAGACTTGAAAGATATGATACAGATGCAGTTGCTGCAACGGGTGATGACCAGGGAGGAACCCGTTACGGAAAAACGGGACGCGCAAAAACTTCTGCAGATGCCCCTCGCGGTATTGCCCGACGATTTTTTGACGCAATTCACGAAAAATCTTGCCGTCCAGACGCTGCGCGATGATTCGGGCGAGCGTGCCGTCATGCTCACCACAAAAATGGAGCATCCCATGCTGAACCGGACTTTTCCGGTAGTGCTGCGCATGGAGAACAACGGCGGGGACTGGATCATTCGTGACGTCGCCAATGCCGATGAGCTTGTGGGGCAATTCCGCGAGGCGCAGTTGAAACGTATGGCGGCCCGCCGTGATGAGTTGCTGTACAAGAGGAGAGAGACATTAAGGCGCATGAACGGGATCATGCCTCTGCAATTTTGCTCCGCAGGCCTGGAAAGGCTCTCCGACGGCACAACTCTTTTACTCGTGGCAAATGTGCTCGGCAGAAATGTCGCGTCGCTGACCGTGAACAATACAAATCTTGAGGCGGTTTTCAGCGCCGAAGGCGGCGGGGAATTGCTGAGGCGGTATCTGAACAGCGCCCAGCCTGTTAAACCGGGCGAGGATTACGTCCGGCACTGGACTATTGAATTCGACCTCCGGGATCCGCTCGCGCAACGTGTTTTGAACGCCGGTCAAATTGTCTGCTCAGCAGGCTGGCGCAGCATGGGGCTGGCCAATGGGGAAGTTCTGCACGCTCCGGATCCTCCTGAAATGGTGGAGGATTTCAAATGAGCAAGGCGCGCGAAGCCTACGTCTGCTCGGCGTGCAAGGCCAGAACGCTGCAATGGCGCGGCCAATGCCCGCAATGTCATGCCTGGAACACTCTGGAAGCCGTGACGCTGCCCTCCGCTCTGAATGCGGGTCAGAGAAAGGTTTCAGGGCATTCTTCGGAGGGAAACCGCCCGATACCGTTGCTGGATGTTCAGGATTCCGGCTTCCATCCCTACGCCAGCGGTCTGCCCGCTCTCGACCGGGCGCTCGGCAAAGGCCTTGTGCCCGGCGCGGCCATACTGATGGGGGGAGAACCGGGTATAGGCAAATCCACGCTTCTGATGCAGGTGGCGGGTTTTGTCGCCGGACAGGGGAGAACCGTGCTGTATGTGACCGGCGAGGAATCCCTGCAGCAAATCAGGGCCAGAGCGGAGCGGCTCGGGGTGCTTGCATCCGGCCTCAAGGCCTTGGCCACTTCGCAACTGGAAGATGTTCTGGGTGCGCTTGATGCGGAATCTCCTTCCCTGCTTGTGCTTGACTCCGTCCAGACATTGGCGAGTCCGGCGGCCGAGGGGCTTCCGGGCAACGTAAGCCAGGTGCGCGCTGTCGCGACGGCGCTGCTGGAATCTTGTCACCGCAGCGCCACCACGCTGATATTGGTCGGTCATGTCACCAAGGACGGTGTTCTGGCCGGGCCGCGCCTTCTGGAGCATGCGGTGGATACGGTTATCGCTCTGGAAGGTGACAGGCGGAACGCCTTTCGTCTCCTGCGTATATTGAAAAACCGCTTTGGCCCCAGCGAGGAATTGCTTGTCTTTCGTATGAGCGTCAAGGGTATGCAACTGGTGGATGACCCGTCCACATTTTTTTTGGAGGCGCGCGACGCATCGCTGCCGGGCGCAGCGGTTGTGATGGCGGTGGACGGTCAGCGTCCGCTGGCCGTGGAGGTGCAGGCTCTTGTCGCGCGCACGTTTTTAAGCATTCCTCGGCGCGCGGCGCTTGGCTTTGATGTCAACCGCCTGCATCTGCTGCTGGCGGTGCTTGAAAAACATCTTAAACTCAACCTGGGGCAGGTGGATATTTATGCCAAAATCGGCGGCGGCATCCGTTTGCAGGAACCGGGCATGGATCTGGCCCTGGTGACGGCGGTGTTGTCTTCTTATTATGATATCCCCCTGCCTGAAAAATGCGTCCTGTGGGGAGAGGTGGATCTGAACGGTCAGGTGCGGGCGGTAACATCTCAGGATCTGCGCTTTGCGCAGGCGCGGAGACTCGGCTATAGTCCCGTTGTGCACCCGAGTGGCGCCAAGGGCGGCGTTGCCACGGTTGCGGCGCTGCAACGCCTTCTTTTCAACAGGAATTGAATGTGCTGCATGACGCTGGAAATTGAACGCAAATACCTGAATGTGGATTTCGATGCCCTGCGGCCAGCGCTGGAAACGCATGGCGCGTGCTGCGCCGGCGCGTATTTTGAACGCAATGTGCTTTTTGACACTGCCGGGGCTGAACTGTTTCTGGGCAAGCGTCTTTTGCGTCTGCGCGCGCAGGAGTGGCCGGATAAAAAGAGGTATCTGCTCACGCTTAAATTGCCGCTGGAATCGCAAAGCGGCTGTAAAGTCTGTGACGAACGGGAGGTGGAAGTTACGGACGGCGCTTCTGTGAGCGCGATACTGGAAGGGTTGGGTTATGCGGCGACGGCGCGTTATGAAAAAATCCGCGAGTGCTGGCGGCTGGATGCCGTGGAAGTGTGTCTGGATGTGCTGCCCTTTGTGGCGGCTGTCGAATTGGAAGGCGAACCTGCCCGTCTGTCGCGGACGGCGGCATTGCTGGGGCTTGACAATCGCATGGCAAGTATAAAAAATTATCATGATCTGCATCAGGACTGGCGGCGACAGCGCAACATGCCGTTTGATCGTTCTTTTGTGTTCAGCGGGGAACAGCGCTGTTTCTGGCGGAAAAAACTTGGTCTTGCGCGGGAAGTTTGAGATGGAGCCGTACCCGGACGACAGATTTGGCCATGAGGAGGCCGGCGGTGTGGCTGTCGCCAGAAAGCTCAAGGATCCGGACAGATATGCCGTGCTGTTGCACAATGATGATTATACAAGCATGGATTTTGTTGTCGGCGTTCTCTGTTCCGTATTTTACAAAACACCTGAGCAGGCGGCGGCCATCATGATGAGCGTTCACAAACAGGGCATCGGACAGTGCGGCATATTCACGCGCGAAATTGCGGAAGCCAAGGTGCAGCGGGTGCGCCACAAGGCGCAGGAAGCCGGCTTTCCGCTGAAATGCACCATGGAGAAGGTTTGAAGACAATTTGAGCGGGAAAATGCCGCTCCGAACGACCGGCGCGCAGCGACAGGCGGGGATAACTATCAATAACTTCAATAAATTTCAGCACGTATGGAAATTCTTCGCTTTTTGCTTGCGCTTGCCGGGTTTATGGATGAGTATATAATCATCCGTATGCAATTTAGAGGGTTGATACAGCGGAGGCACGCATGAAAAATATTCGCAAGGTGATTATTCCCGTCGCCGGCTGGGGTACGCGTTCATTGCCTGCAACCAAGAACATTCCCAAGGAGATGTTGCCCATCTATAACAAGCCCGTTATCCAGTATGTCGTCGAGGAGGCGCAACGGGCGAAGATTGAAGACGTGATATTCGTGACCAACCGGGACAAGAGCGTCATCGAGGACCATTTTGACTACAATCTCCAGTTGGAGTCAGTGCTTGAGCGTGCGGGCAAGCTTGACCAGCTGGCGCAGGTGCGCGCTGTGGCCGAAATGGTCAACATCATGTCCGTGCGGCAGAAAAAGCAGCTCGGTCTCGGCCATGCCGTGCTTTGCGCGAGGGAACTGGTGCGCGACGATCCTTTTGCCGTAATGGTGGGCGATGATTTGATGTTCGGCGGCGTGCCGGCCATAGGCCAGCTCATTGAAGTCGCCATGGCTGAAAGGATGCCGGTTATCGGCGTGATGGAAGTGCCTTTTGAGAAGGTCAGCCGGTATGGAATCATTGACGGGCAGGAAATATCTCCCGGCATTTTCCGGGTGCGCAGCATGGTGGAGAAACCCAAGCGGGAACAGGCCCCATCGCGCCTTGCCATTGTGGGCCGCTATGTGCTCACTCCGGATATTTTTGACTTTCTGGACAAGGTAACGCCGGGGCACGGCGGAGAACTGCAGCTTACCGACGCCATGCAGGCCATGGCGCAGAAAAGCGGCATGATGGCAGTGCGCATGTCGGGCATGCGGTTTGACGCGGGCGACTGGGCAGAATTTCTTACCGCCAATATTTATTTTGCCCTGCAGGATGAAGAGTTGCGTTATGAACTGCTGGGCCTTCTGAAAAATTTTGTGCAGTTTCAATAGGGGCCGCCGAAACCTCCCCCGCAAATGGTTTTCTCTCCGGGGGCCGCTTTTCCTGATGAGGAATGGAAAAAGTCTCTGCAGAACGCTCTCGTGGACAGAGACCGCGCTGTAGGCGAAACAATGCAGCCGCGCCGTTCTTTCCGTCTGGTGTGCGAGCCGGAATGCATCCCCCTTGTGGAAGACCTTCTGGGCGCGGAGGGGTACGTTTTTTCACCGGAGAAATTTTCCCTTTTTTGCCGTCGCCTTGACTATGGACCGCGCCCTCTGGGGACGTCCCTGGCGGCATTTTTCGGCTATATTTACATTCAGGATCGGTCTTCCATGTTGCCGCCGCTTGCGCTGGCTCCGGCCGCCGGAGAATGTGTGCTGGACATGTGCGCCAGCCCCGGCGGCAAAAGCGGCTTTCTCGCGCAGTTGACGGGATCCTCGGGTTTTGTGCTGGCAAATGAGCCGGCCAAGGCGCGTCTCTCGACCTTGCGGGCCAATCTGCACGCGGCGAACCTGCTTCACACGGCCACAAGCGCCTGTCCCGGCCAGAATATGCCCTTGCCTTCGCAATCCTGCAACTCCATACTGCTGGACGCGCCCTGTTCCGGCTGGGGTACGGCGCGAAAACACCCGGAAGTTCTCAAACTCTGGTCCGACGGCAAAACCGGCAGGCTGACGATGCTGCAACGGCATTTGCTTGCCGCGGCGGCGGGCCTGCTGGCGCCCGGGGGATGTCTGGTGTATTCCACCTGCACCACCAATGAGCGGGAGAATGAGGACCAACTGCGTTTTGCCGAGGGAGAGATCGGTCTTGAACGCGAAACTTTGCCCCTTTTTCCGGGTTTTACTTTTGAGGAACGATCCGGCGGCGCTGGCGCTTTGAGGGTGGATGGCGACAGATCCGAAGCGCAGGGGTTTTTTCTCGCGCGGCTGCGAAAACCCGCCGCGCATACGACGTATTCCGCGGGATCGCCTTTGCTGGGCGCGAACGGCCCGGCAAAAATCTTCCGAAAATCGTTGCGGGCTGAAGTTCAAGGACGGGCGCTCGCTCCGGATGCCCTGGAGGGGGATTGTTGCGATCCTGCACGCCTGCCGTCCGGTCAGGCTGTTCAATATGGCGAACGGGTGCGCTTCGTCGCGTCAAAATCCGCCGCTTTTCTGCCGTCGGATTTCGTCTGGCAGGGGATGCTGCTGGGGCGGATGACGGCGGGCCGCTTCAGGCTCGCCCCGCGTTTGCGTTCTCTGTTGCCGCGTCCGGCGGACAGCGGGAAAAATCTTGTCCTTGACGATGTAAGGGACGTGGCGGCCCTGCTCCGCGGACAAAGTCGCCGGACGGGGCTTTCCGGCCATGAGGCCGGCCTCTGGTGGCGGGGTCTGCCTCTTTGCCTCGTGCGGCTTACGTTGGGGCGCGCCAGCGCGGCGTTTTGACGGAACTTTCTCAAAAGGATGGCGCTTTACGGCGCGTCGGGTAGTTTGCTATGATCCTCCCGTGCGAACGGGCGTGCCCTGTTCGGGAGAGGAGCCATCGGCAATCAGGGGGGCGGCGTTGCGAGGGAACGTACATGGACCCGGAAGCCGGCCTGTCTGGCGGCAAGCCTTGGCGATTATGGCGCTTTTGCAGCTTCTTCTGTCATTCCTCGTCCGCGCGTTTCCCGTCATAGGGCCGGAAATCACAAGGGCGGCGGGCGGCGCGCCCCACGACATCGGCATCCTTGCCGGGGCCACCTCCGCCGGGACAATGTGTTTCCTGTTGAGCGGCAGCCTGCCCCTCAACTATTGCGGCCCGGTCCGCATCCTACAGATCGGGGCGATGATCGGCGCGGCCGGAGCGCTTTTCGGTCTTGCCGCATCCTGGTGGCTTCTCGTCCTTGCGGCCTTTCTCATCGGCGTGGGGTACGGGCCAAGCCCCCCTGCCGCCAGCGAACTGCTGAGCCGGACGAGCCCGCCCAATCACCGTTCGCTGATCATGTCCATCAAACAGGCCGGAGTCCCGCTGGGCGGCGCGCTCGCCGGTGTTCTGCTCCCCGCCGTCGTCGTTCTGTCAGGCTGGCGGGTGGCCCTCCTGGCGACGGCGGCCCTTTCCCTGGCCGGGGCTCTTGCTGTGCAGCCCTGGCGGGAGCGGCTCGACACGGACCGCGACACGGCAAAATATCCCACGCCCGGCAATCTGTTCTCAAAAGAGAACCTCACAATACCGTTTCTTGTCTTGAAGGAAATTCCGGGAATGCTGCCGCTGACACTGGCCATAACCTGTTTTTCCTGTGTTCAGGGATGCATTCTGGCTTTTTTCGTCACGCAGCTCACGGCCGAACTGGGATTTTCCCTTGCGGTCGCCGGAGCCGCCTTTTCGACGATGCAGGTTTCAGGAACATTTTCACGTGTCGCAATGGGCTGGCTTGCCGATCGCCTTGGCAGCGCGAAGACTCTTTTGTTCCTGTCCCTGATTTCCACGCTCATGGTCTTGGCGCTGTCCAGGATGAGCCATGACTGGCCGATCTGGCTGGTGATGCTTGCGGGCTTTGCCGCAGGCGCCACATCCATCAGCTGGAACGGGGTATATCTCGCGGAAGTGGCGCGCATCGCGCCCGCAGGCAGGATAGGGGACGCGACATCCGGTTCGACCTTTTTTCTGTTTATCGCTTACGCCGTTGGCCCCTTCCTGTTCTCCCTCGGGGTTCCGCTGGCCGGCGGCTACGGCATGTGCTTCCTCGCCGTCGCCCTTGTCCAGCTGCTCTCCGTCCCGGCGCTGCTGCGCTGCATACGCCTGAACCCCTGAGCGGACAGGACGCTGCCACGCC
Organism: Desulfovibrio sp.; assembly: GCA_031270875.1. Next base: position 3,443 of record JAISXC010000020.1, on the reverse strand, counting down.
GCAGCCCCAACAAGTTTGCGGTACAAAGTGCAGACCAAACCAGGAGGGTTTTCCGTTATGCGTTCTGTCATGCTTCGCCTTTCCCTTAATTTTGAAAACATCCAATGCTGCATCCAAATCCAGAGCCACCGTATCGATCGGGCGGGTACACTGCAAAGCGGCAAGCAGGGACCGCTGTCCTTCCAACACGGTCGCTTCGTCCCATCAAAGAGCAAAACCCGGCGTCTGATTCAAAAATGCGCAGATCATCAACGTGCTCTCCTCCGGCAAGGTTCAAAATAACTACCTATCTGTTTGTTTTCACAAATACAACGAGGTTTTTTCTTTTTTAGCGTGGTGGATTACGGTAAGGCAAATCGTAAAAAATCATGCTTGCATCCCGACGGTACAGAGGGTATAGAAACAAGCTTACAATTTACTGCTGTTTCCCCTTCCCACGATTCTGGAGGTGTTCCTTGTTTGAATCCATAGCTTTCGCCATGGGGCCGGTTCCGCAAAACGGCGGCGCCACCGGCGGCACGGACATGCTGATGCAGTTTTTGCCGCTGATTCTGATGTTTGTCATTTTCTGGTTTTTGCTCATCCGCCCACAGCAAAAACGCGCCAAGGCCCACAAGCAAATGCTCGGCGAACTCAAACGCGGAGACCGTGTGCAGACCGGAAGCGGGCTTATAGGCCGCATTGTGGAAATCGACGACGAACAGGTGCTGTTGGAATGCGGCAATGCCAGACTGCGCATGTCCCGGGGATCCGTAGCCGGTCTCCTTGCGGACGGCAAGGGCGACAAAATGGACAGGAGCGGCAGAAGCGGAAAATCCGGCAGGGCGGAAAAGGCCGACAAAGCGCCTGCCCTTCCGGACAAGGACGACGGGGGCGACAACGCCGCGGAAGACGACAGGGCTCCGGCAAAAGAAACACCGCAGAACCCATAGAATTGTCCGGTCTCCGCGGCGGCGGAGCGCGTTACAGTTTTTCGCAGGTATAATTCAAGAAGATAACGGCTGGATACGGGAATGGTTTTGCGCTGGCGTCTGGGAATTTCCCTGTTTGTTTTTGTTCTGTGTCTCCTTTTCGCCCTGCCGAACGTGCCGGGGCTCTCAGCCCTTACTGTTCTGCCCAACGGAAAAATCGCCCTCGGGCTTGACCTCAAGGGGGGCATTCACCTCACGCTTGGCGTGGAAACGGACAGGGCCGTCACCAATTCCCTGGCCATTGCCGGACAGGATTTGCGGCGGCTGGCCCAGGAAGAAAAAATTGTCGTCCTCCGTCCGCGCGTCGTGAGCGGCGACAATCTGGAATTCATGCTCCCGCGCGCGGAAGACGAAGCAAAATTCCGGGATCTGCTTTCCAGGCACTTTCCCCAGCTCGCAGCGGGCGAGCCGCAACGGGGGGACGCCGGTCAGTTGCGCTATGTCGCCCGTTTCCGGCCTGACGAAATCGCGCGGCTGGAAACCATGGCTCTTGACCAGGCCCTGCGCACGATCCGCAACCGCATAGATCAGTTCGGCGTGGCGGAACCCGACATCCGCAAGCAGGCCGGCAACCGCATCCAGGTGCAGCTGCCCGGGATTTCCGATCCGCGTCGCGCCGTGGAGCTGCTCAAACAGACGGCGCATCTGGAGTTTCATCTTGTGCGCGATGACGTTGACCCCGGCAAACCGGCTTTACCCACAGGTGTCATTGTGTTGCCGCTGCTGGAAAAATCATCGGCATCCGGCCGGGAAAGCGCGGAAAAGCGCATCGCGCTGGAAAGGGACGTCATGCTCACCGGCGAGGATGTGGCCGACGCGCGCCCCAGTTTTGACAGGATGAATCAGGCCTATGTCATGCTCAACTTCAACAGCCGCGGAGGCCGTGTTTTCGAGCAGGTCACCGGCGAGAATGTGGGCAGGCGCATGGCCATTGTGCTGGACGGCAAAGTTTATTCAGCGCCCGTCATACGGGAGCGCATCGGCGGCGGCCGCGCCAGCATTTCCGGCAATTTCACCACGGCCGAAGCCCAGGATCTGGCCATCGTGCTGCGCGCCGGCTCCCTGCCCGCGCCCGTCACCGTGCTTGAAGAGCGCAGTGTGGGTCCCTCCCTGGGGCAGGAATCCATTGACAGCGGAGTCAGGGCGGCTCTGGTGGGGGCCGTGGGCGTGGCCCTGTTTATGGCGATTTATTACGGTCTTTCCGGCCTCATCGCCAACGCCATGCTCTGCTTCAACCTGCTTATGATTGTCGCGGGCCTTACGGCTTTCGGCGCAACCCTCACTCTGCCCGGCATAGCGGGCATAGTGCTGACCATAGGCATGGCCGTGGACGCCAATGTGCTGATATTTGAGCGGATCCGGGAGGAAATCCGGCTGGGGCTTACGCCCTTTTCCGCCGTAAAGGCGGGTTTTGAGCGGGCCGCCATTTCCATTACCGACTCAAATCTCACCACCATCCTCGCGGCGGTGATTTTGTACCAGTTCGGCACAGGCCCCATCCGCGGTTTCGCGGTAACGCTGTCGCTGGGCATTCTGGCTTCCATGTTTACCGCCATTTTTGTCTCGCGCGCCATTTTTGAAGAATGGGCGCGCCGTTGCGGACCGAAAGGATTGAGCATTTAGAGCGCTGTCATTCAGCTCAGGGATAGGCCATGGCTTTCACGTTTGTCAAATACGGCACCAAGATAGATTTCATCGGCAAACGCCGCGTCGCGTACGGCATTTCCCTTGCTCTGCTGCTGATCGGCCTTGCGTCCGCCCTGTGGGGCAACGGCCTCAAACTGGGCATTGATTTCGCCGGCGGGCTTATCGTCCAAATTCAGTTTCAAAGGGCGGTCGCCGACGAAGACCTGAAAACAAGCCTGGGTTCGACGCTTTTGCCGGACGTCACCATCCAAAGTTTCGACGAAGGCGGGCGTGACTATCTGCTGCGTCTTTCCGCCTCCGATGCCGACGCGGCCGCCTTGCGCGCCCGGATTTCCGACGCTCTCAAATCCGCCTTCCCGGGCAATGCCGCCGAAATTCGACGTCTGGAAGTGGTCGGTCCGAAAGTCGGCGAGGATTTGACCAACAAGGCGCTCGCCGCCCTTTATTATGCCGTTCTGCTCATGGCCGTCTACATTTCCGGCCGTTTCGAGCAGCGCTGGATGGCATCCGCCCTCATGGCGGCGGTGCTGTGGGGCGGCATGTATCTTCTTGGCCTGACGGATCTCGGGATGGGAACCCTGGTCATATTGGCTCTTGGCATCACTCTTGCCGTCTGTTTCTTTCTCAAGCTCAATTTCGCCTTTGGCGCCGTGGTCGGCCTTTTGCACGACGTTCTCATCACCGTGGGGCTGCTTTCCCTGCTGAAGGTGGAAATAGACCTCAACGTGCTGGCGGCCATCATGACGATCATCGGCTATTCCATCAACGACACCATCATCATTTATGACCGGCTGCGCGAAAACCTGCGTTCCGGAGAAAAATTGC
>JAISXC010000125.1 GCA_031270875.1 Desulfovibrio sp. | reverse complement strand
TGACCGGATGATTGGCCCCGTGGTGGCCGAAACGCAGCTTGCCCGTGCCGCCGCCGAGCGCGTGTCCGATGAGCTGATGTCCGAGACAAATGCCCGTGACCGGGAACGCCTTGATGAGTTCGCGTATCAGGGAGATCTCGCTTGTGAGGGTGGCCGGGTCTCCGGGCCCGTTGGAGAGAAAAATCGCCTGCGCGCCGCTGGCTTTGGCCCGCGCCGCACTGAAAAGGGGCGGAACGGCCAGCGGTTCAAAACCGCTTTTGACAAGCTCGCGCAGGATATTCCACTTTATGCCGTAATCGTAAACAAGAAGGCGAATCCCCGTTCCCTGCCAGGCATAGGCGCCGTCCGGGGCGAATCGGGCCTCCGCGGGGCCTTCGGCGGTCCAGAAGTAGGGTTTTTGCGCCGCCACAAAAGGCACGAGGTTCTGCCCCTCCATGGAGGGCAGGGCGCGGGCCTTCTCCCGCAGAGAGAGGGGGTCAATGTCACGGGTGGAGATCACGCCGCGCATGGCCCCGTGAATGCGCAAATGGCGCGTGAGAGCGCGGGTGTCCAGCCCTTCCATGCCCGGCGTGCCGTTTTTTTGCAGAAAATCCGGCAGACTCATGACAGAACGCCAGCTGGAGGGGATCTTGCAACATTCCTTGACCAAAAGGGCGCGCAAATGCACCCGGGCGGATTCCATATCCTCGCCGTTGATGCCGTAATTGCCGATGAGCGGCCAAGTCATGCATACCATCTGGCCGTAGTAGGATGGGTCCGTCAGCACTTCCTGGTAGCCGGTCATGCCGGTGTTGAAGATGGCTTCGCCGCCGGTTTCAAAGTCTCCGGTAAAGGATTTGCCGTACAGGCTGAAGCCGTCTTCCAGCGTGAGCAGGGCTTTCATGCTTTCCCCCCGCGCTCCCGCGCATAGTATTCCTGAAGGCTTTCCACATGGATCGCGTTCCGGCGGGCTCCTATGGCCGTGGCCGTGGCCTTGGCCCCGGCCACGGTGGTGCAGTACGGCGTGCCGTGGAGCAGGGCCGTGCGGCGTATGGTGCGGGAGTCGTGCGCGGTGCGTTTGCCGGAGGCCGTGTTGACCACCAGCGCCACTTCGTGATTGATGAGCATGTCCACAATATTGGGCCTGCCCTCGTAAACCTTGCGCACCGTTTCCACCGCAAGCCCGCCGGCGCGCAGCACTTCCGCCGTGCCCCGCGTGGCCAGCAGGTCAAAGCCCAATCCGGCGAATTTTTCTCCCAGGGCGGCCACAAAGGGTTTGTCGCGGTCATTGACGGAAAGAAAAATTTTTCCCCCTTGGGGGAGCATCTGTCCCGCTCCCAACTGGCTCTTGAGAAACGCCTCCTCAAAATCAGCGCCCATGCCCATCACTTCGCCCGTTGAATGCATTTCCGGCCCCAGGAGCACGTCCACGCCGGGAAAGCGATGAAAAGGCAACACCGCCTCTTTCACACAGGTAAAGCCGCCGCGCCGCATGCTCCAGGGGTCAAGCTCGTCGAGTGTTTTGCCCAGCATCACCTGCGTGGCGAGCCGGGGCAGGGGCACGCCCGTGGCCTTGGAGACAAAGGGGGCCGTGCGCGAGGCGCGCGGGTTGACTTCCAGAATATAGAGGTCATTGCCCTTGAGGGCGAACTGTATGTTCATCAGGCCCCTGACGTTGAGTTCGCGGGCGAGGGCTTCGGCCTGGGCCGCAATCAGGGACACATGATCATAGGAAATGGAGAGGGAGGGCAGCACGCAGGCGGAATCTCCGGAATGTATGCCGGCTTCCTCAATATGTTCCATAATGCCCGCGACATAGACATCCTTCCCGTCGGAAAGCGCGTCCACGTCTATCTCAACGGCGTGTTCCAGAAATTTGTCCACCAGAATGGGGTGCTCCGGTTTTTCCGGAACCTGTTCGCGAAAATATTCCGTCAGCTCCGCCGCGTCGTACACCACAGCCATGGCGCGGCCGCCCAGCACATAACTGGGGCGCACCACCACAGGCCAGCCTATGCGCTCCGCCGCTTTCAGGGCTTCGTCCAGGTCCTTGGCCGTGCCGTTGGGCGGCTGAAGCAGATCCAGTTTTTGGATGAGGGCCTGAAAGCGCTCGCGGTCCTCGGCGCGGTCAATGGCGTCCGGGGATGTTCCCAGTATGGGCACGCCAGCGCGCATGAGGGGAACAGCCAGATTAAGGGGCGTCTGCCCGCCGAACTGAACGATGACCCCTTCCGGTTTTTCCTTTTCCACGATGTTCATTACATCTTCAAAGGTCAGCGGCTCAAAATAGAGGCGGTCCGAGGTGTCGTAGTCCGTGGAGACGGTTTCCGGGTTGGAATTGACCATGACGGCCGTGATGCCGGCGTCGCGCAGGGCAAAGGACGCGTGGCAGCAGCAATAGTCGAATTCAATGCCCTGGCCTATGCGATTGGGGCCGCCGCCGAGAATGATCACTTTGCGTTCCGCGTCCGGCTCAAATTCCTGCCCGCCCTCGTAGGTGGAGTAGTAATAAGGGGTATAGGCCTCAAATTCCGCGGCGCAGGTGTCCACGAGGTAGTAGGTGGGGGCGATGCCCATTTCTTTGCGCAGACGGCGGATGTCGGCCTCCGGCCGCTTCCACATGCGGGCGAGCTGCCGATCGGAAAAGCCGTACTCCTTGGCTTCGCGCAATATTTCGCACAGTTCGGGATTGGCGGCGGTCATGTCGTTGGCAATGCCGAAGTCGCGGATGTGGGCCTCCATATCCACAATGTCCCGCATCTGGCGTAGAAACCAGGGATCTATGGCCGTGGCGGCATGGACTTCTTCCACGCTCACGCCGGCGAGCAGAGCCTGACGCAGGGCAAAAAGGCGGCGGGAATGGGGCCTGGCAAGCGCCGCGAGCGCCTCCTCGCGCGGGGACGGGAACTCCCTGCCCCCGTTGCCGAGCCCGGCTGCGCCCGTTTCCATGGAGCGCAGGCCCTTTTGCAGGGCCTCCTTGAAAGTGCGCCCGATGCTCATGGCTTCGCCCACGCTTTTCATGGAAGTGGTAAGGACGTCCTCAGCGCCGGGAAATTTTTCAAAGGTGAAACGCGGGATTTTGACGACACAGTAGTCAATGGCCGGCTCAAAGCTGGCCGCCGTCTCGCGGGTAATGTCGTTGCGCAGTTCATCCAGGGTGTAGCCCACCGCCAGCTTGGCCGCCAGCTTGGCTATGGGAAAACCGGTGGCCTTGGAGGCCAGCGCCGAAGAGCGGGAGACGCGGGGGTTCATTTCAATCACCACCATTTCCCCATTCGCCGGATTGACGCCGAACTGCACATTGCTGCCGCCGGTTTCCACGCCGATTTCACGCATGATGGCAATGGAGGCGTCGCGCATGTTCTGGTATTCCACGTCGGAAAGGGTTTGCGCCGGGGCCACCGTAACGGAATCGCCCGTGTGCACGCCCATGGGGTCGAGATTTTCAATGGAGCAGACAATGACGCAATTGTCCTTTCTGTCGCGCATGACTTCCATTTCAAATTCTTTCCAGCCGAGCACGCTCTGCTCCAGCAGCACTTCGCGGGTTGGGCTCGCATCAAGGCCGCGGGAGGCGATTTGTTCCAGATCTTCCAGATTGTAGGCAATGCCGCCGCCCGCGCCGCCCAGGGTGAAGGCGGGCCGCACAATGATGGGAAAGGGCAGAATGTCGGCATAGCGGCGCACGTCTTTCATGGAACGGGCAATGCCGCTCGCCGGAACTTTGAGGCCGATGCGCTCCATGGCTTCCCGGAAAAGCTCGCGACTTTCCGCTTTTTCAATGACTTCCGCGCGCGCGCCTATCATCTCCACGCCGTATTCGGCCAGAATGCCGCCGCGGTAAAGATCCAACGCGGCATTGAGGGCCGTCTGGCCGCCCAGCGTGGGCAGCAGCGCGTCGGGGCGCTCCTTGCGGATGACGGCGGCAAGCGTTTCCTTTTCAATAGGTTCTATGTAGGTGGCATCGGCCATTTCCGGATCCGTCATGATGGTGGCGGGATTGGAATTGACAAGCACAACCCGGTAACCTTCCTCTTTCAGGGCTTTGACAGCCTGGGAGCCGGAATAGTCAAATTCGCAACCCTGCCCTATGACGATGGGGCCGGCGCCGATGACAAGAATATTGTGCAAGTCCGCGCGCTTTGGCATATATTTTCCTGCGGTGTCGGGAAAACGGCAACGATGCGTAATCTTTTCAAATATAGCTGTCACTCCTGCCTTCGTCAATGCATTGTTCGATTGGTACCGGGGCAGACGCATATATGGTTCCGCCCTGAGGTCAAGGGAAAAAAGGAGAAGAGGAATTGTCCGGATGCCCGCATATATGCGGCGTCAGCCTTACGAGGGAGAGTATGCGTCAAAATATAGATACTCACCATGAAAAGTTAATTAAATCATAATGTTATAAGTAAAATCCCCCATTCCAAATCTGCACAGGGAAAATTTTAATATTTCATATGATTATCATGTATCCGTCTATACATAGACCGTCACTCTCATTTATTGAGCCATGCGAGACAAACTTCCACCACCCAACGCCGCGCTCGATATGTCGGATTGCGCGGCTTTGCTGCCGTCGATAGCCTGCCACTCCCAGGCGATATCTTCCAGGTCGTCGAACTCAGATAGCCCTCGTTGCCAGAGTTCAAGGAAAAAGCCCTGTTTTTCCCAGTCCCGAAAATATGCGTGGACCGAACTGGGGCTGCCAAAATTTTTTTTTGGCAACGCTTCCACTGTATTCCTGTGCGCAAGACAAAGACAATGGCTGAAGATACTTTTTGTGGCTCAAGAGGTTTTCTTCCACCACCGGCTTTCCGAACGTATTGCTTGGTTCCATCGCGCTTCGGACGAGGAATAAGCGGTTCGACTATCACCCAAAACTCATCGGAAACTTCCCACGATTTTATCTTCATCTGCTTGCCTCCATTGGAGAAAACATATCATGCATCTCAAAAAATGAAAAGATTATTTACGGATAAATACTTAATGCCTCCTCTCGTCCTTCTAAAACGTGGCCCGTACAAGAAACGAGCTTAAAAATTTCAAACCGTATGTAAAGTCCCCATTTTTAGGGCCAGCAATTAGTAGAAACTTCCGGTAGTGATGCGGGGTAGCCCATCGGGCAGGGGCATGCCCCTGCCCGATGGGCGGCAAATTCCACCGGCGGCATCTTCGCCAAGGATTCATGAGGCCGGTCCTCATTGTACTCCCGGACAAATTCTTCTGTGACCGCACGCACCTCGCCCAAGGTGTTGAAGATATACAAATCCAGCACCTCTTCACGGAGCGTGCGGTTAAAACGCTCCACATATGAATTCTGGGTCGGCTTGCCCGGCTCAATAAAATCCAGGACAACACCGTGCTCCTTCGCCCAGGCGGACATCACTGTTCCGACAAATTCCGGGCCATTGTCCATTCGTAGCCGTTCAGGATATATACCGCGTTCGGCGGCTATGCGATCCAAGATCCGGACTATGCGCCCAGCCGGCATATTCGTATCTATCTCTGATACAAGCACTTCACGGTTATAGTCGTCTATTACGTTGAACACACGGTACACTCTGCCGCTGTACAGCGTGTCGCGCATGAAATCCATGGACCAGCAATAATTGGCTGCCAAAGGTTGCGCCACGTACCGTGATTGGCCGGGCAAACGGCGCTTGAAAGTTTTGCGTCGCTTATTCAGACCCATCAGGCAATAGACGCGCCATACCCGTTTATGATTCCAGTTCACTCCCTGGCGGCGCAGGGAATCAAACAACTTGCTGAAGCCCCGTGTGGGCTTTTTGTCGGCCAGTTCAGACAGAGCCTGTATCACCGCGCTGTCCTCACGCGGCCTGGCTTTGTATGCATAATAGCTCCGGCTGACGCCAAAAGCCCGGCAACAGGCGCGCCCGCTCATGCCATGCGCCGATACCGCATACACTGCCATCTCTTTTCTCTGAACCGGCCTTACAATTTTTTTTCGATAATATCCTTGAGCATAACATTCTCAAGGCTCAGTTCCGCATACATCTGCTTGAGTTTGCGGTTTTCCGCCTCAAGCTCCCGCATACGCCGCACATCCGAAGCCTCCATGCCGCCGTACCTGGATTTCCACTTGTAATAGGTGGCGCTGCTGATGCCGTGCTCACGGCAGGCATCCTTGACGGCAATACCGCCTTCCACGGACTTGAGGATTTTGACAATCTGAAATTCGCTGAATCTGGTCTTGCGCATACTCACTCCTGGTTTGAAGGTGAACCAGAAGCCTCTACTTGGCAATGGACCTAATTTACGGGGACTTTACA
>JAISXC010000121.1 GCA_031270875.1 Desulfovibrio sp. | reverse complement strand
CTGGCCGCCGCGTTCATCACCATGTTCGCCGGCGTGATGATTTCCTACGTCATTGTCAAGATGAGAGTGCGGGGCAAGGGCATTCTGGAATTTCTCGGCATGCTGCCCTTTTCCGTGCCCGGTTCCGTCATCGCCCTTGGAGTCATTCTCGCCTGGAGCGGCAAATACGGCGTAAATCTGTACAACACCGTGTGGATTATTCTGGTGGCCTACATAGCCCGCTATATGGCCTTTTCGCTCAAAGCCAATTCCGCGGCTCTGGAACAGGTGCATGACTCGCTCGTGGAGGCGGCCCGCGCCTGCGGGGCCAGCATGTGGCAGACTTTAAGGGATATCGTGCTGCCGCTGGTGCGGCCGGGAATGCTGGCGGCCTTTTTTCTCATCTTTCTGCCGTCGCTTCGGGAGCTGACGGTTTCCATCATGCTCTACGCGCCGACAACGCGCACCATCGGCGTCGCCATTTACACCCTGAACGAAGACGGCGAAACAGTCGTTTCGGCCGCGCTGGCAGGAGTCGCCCTGCTGCTCATTATTAGCGGGCAGACCATCATCAACCGCGTGAGCGCGAAATACCAGGGCTGACATGTCGTATGTGCGCCTGACAAATGTCACCAAGCGTTTCGGCCAGGTGACGGCTGTAAACGGCCTCAATCTCGCCATAGAGAAAGGGGAATGTTTTTCCATGCTCGGTCCTTCCGGCTGCGGCAAGACCACCACCCTGCGCATGGTGGCCGGTTTTGAGGATCTGGACGAGGGGGAGATCAGCGTCGGCGAGCGCCTGCTCTCCTCACGCGCCCGCAATTTTTATCTTCCACCGGAAAAACGCGACTTCGGCATGGTGTTCCAGGCCTTTGCCGTGTGGCCCCATCTCTCCGTCTACGAAAATGTGGCCTTTCCCCTGCGCATACGCAAACTGCCGGCCACGGAAATCGCCGCGCGCACGCGTGACGCGCTCACGTCAACGAATCTTCTGGAAGCAGGCCAGGACAGCCCGGAAAGCCTCTCCGGCGGAGGCAAGCAACGGGTCGCTCTGGCGCGCGCACTGGCCCTCAACCCCGACGTCATGTTGCTGGATGAGCCGCTCTCCAGTCTTGACCCGCACCTGCGCGAGGAAATGCGCTTTGAGATCAAGGATCTGCAGCGGAAATACGGCTTTTCCATCATCTATGTCACCCACGATCAGTCTGAAGCCATGGCGCTCTCCGACCGGATTCTCGTCATGAAGCAGGGCGTCGTGCAGCAGATCGACAGCCCTCTCAATATCTACAACAAGCCGGCCAACAAATTCGTCTTCAGCTTTATCGGCCTGCACAATTTTCTCTCCGTGAGCCTGCTGCCCGACGGCGCGGCCAGCCTGGACGGGCGGCATCCCCTGCCGAAAACGCTTGCGCCGCCGCGCGAACTGCGGGGCACCGCCCCGTTGTCGCTGGCAAGCCGCCCTTCGGAAATCGATTTCAGCGCGGAAGGGCATTTTACGGCTACCGTCACGCGCAAGTCCTTTCTGGGAGAGATTGTCGATTACCAGCTCAGCGCAGGAGGACAGGATCTGCGCATACAGAAAAGCCGCCGCGCCCCCGGTCCCGAAGTCGGAGAAACATGTGGTTTGTTGCTGCTCAAGCCTTACTGGTTTGGCGGGGACGCCTGAACCGATTCCTCAACCTCCTCCGGAAGCCATGTCAAAACCCCGCACGCGACAAAGAGCCTCTACGCCGAAAGCTCTGGTTTTGGGCGGCGCAACCGGCCTTTTGGGTCAGGCCCTCGCGAATGCGCTTGCCGGGCGGGGCTGGCAGGTGGAAATCCTGGGGCGGGCGGACGGCAATCTGACGGATATCGCCTTTCTTGCGCAACGTATCGCCAAAAGCGCGGCGGACGTGGTGTTCAACGCCGTTGCCTGGACACGGGTGGATGACGCCGAAGACCACCCCGAGCAGGCCCGGCTTTTAAACTGTACCCTGCCGGATGCCCTTGCCCGCATACTCAAATCAATCAACCAGGGGCATCTTGTGCATTTCAGCACGGATTTTGTTTTTTCCGGCCAAGGCCGCATTCCCTGGCGAGAAGAGGACGCCCCCAAACCCGCATCGGTTTATGGCGCGACAAAGCTCGCCGGGGAGCAGGCGGTGCTCCGGCTTTTGCCGGACAAATCCTGCGTGTTGCGCACAGCCTGGCTTTTTGGACCGGGGCGCGAAAATTTTGTGGAGACCATTGTCCATAAAAGCCGCGTGGCGGACAGCGTGCCGGTTGTTTTTGACCAGACCGGCTCGCCCACCTACACGCTGGATCTTGCCCGATGGAGCGCCGTCCTGGCGGAAAAACGGGCTGTGGGGCTCTGGCACGCCGTCAACAGCGGACGCGCCAACCGGGCCGAACTTGCCGCCGAAGTCGTCGCTCTCACCGGGGGCGGATGTCAGGTCATACCCGTCCCCTCGGAAAGTTGGCCGCAAAAAGCCAAGCGTCCCGCTTGGTCCGTACTGGACGCGACCAAATTGGGCAATGCCCTGGGGCAGCCCACCCGCCCGTGGCCACAGGCCCTGCGGGACTATCTCTACAGCCATTTCTGACATCCGATGACAACGTCGCCACGGAATCCGAGCCAATTATTCACCATCTGTACCCTCCTGGCGTTGTCCGTCGCCTTTCTGACCGCGCTTCCCGTCCGCGCCAGACCAAAAAATCTTGAGCAGCTCGCCGCCGTCTCGAAAAGGCTGGTACAGACCAGCGTCGGCTACGGCGCCATCCCGGCGCTCTACCGCCCCCGCTATGACCGCGTGCTGGACGCGGATTTGAACATGGGCCGTGATGAGCCCGTATTTGTCGTCATGCTGCCGGACGGGCCGCGTATCTATCCCCAAAACATCATGGCCTGGCATCAGGTCGTCAATGAAATTGTCGACGATACCGCCTACGCGATCACCTATTGCCCCATAACCGGAACCCTGATGGCTTACAACGCCTCCATGCAGGGCATCAATCTCATTTTTGATCTGGAAGGGCGTCTTTATGACGGCAACAGCGTGCTGATCGACCGCAATTCAGGCAGCCTCTGGCTTCAGGAAACAGGCATGGCCTTCGACGGCCCCCTGCTTGGCCGCGGCTTGCCCATGCTGCCCGTTTTCTGGACAAAATGGGGCGCGGCGAGCAAGGTTTTTCCCGAAGCGCGGGTGCTTGCCCTGCCGTCCGGCAACAGGCCCTACGGGCGTGATCCCTACGGCAGCTACATGAAAAAGAGCACCTATTACGATAATGACATTCTCGTTTATCCCATCCAGCGCCTCGACAAACGTTTCCCGAAAAAAACGCCCATGCTCTGCCTGGAACACGACAATTTTTTGCTGGCTATTGATATCGCCTATGTCAAGAAACGCGGGGCGGTCAATTTTTTCCTCGGCCCTTCGGCCCTGTTGGCCGTCTATGATCAACAACTGGATGTCGTGCGCATTTTTGACCGCAAAATATGGACGGAGCCCTTTTTGTTCGTCAGCCAGTACGGCAGGCTTGTTGATCTCGCCACGCGCAGCAAGTGGGATCCGGCGAGCGGCAAAGCTCTGGAAGGCAACATGCAGGGAGCTTCCATGAAACAGCTTTACGGCTGCTATTCCATGTGGTTTGCCTGGGCCAGCATGAATCCGGAAACCTTCGTCATACCCGGCCCCGGCGAAGTGCCGGCCGATCTGCTTCAGTTCCCTCCCCGGGGCGTGCGGTAATACCCCTGTTCCATGAAACAATGCGTTGTGATTGACCCCAGCCGCGGCTTGGCGTATTTTCCGCCAAGCGAAAACGCAACACGCGTCAAAATCGCGCCTTATTACTCCCGGCGCTGATACGCCGACAATCGTGGAGCCGCCTCATGACCGCAAACGGCACAGACAAAACGCGGAAAACCTCCCCGCCGGGGGAGGACTTTATCCGTGCGCAAATTCGCCGCGACAACGCCCTTGGCACCCATGGCGGCCGGGTGCACACGCGCTTTCCCCCGGAACCCAACGGCTACCTGCACCTTGGGCACGCCAAGTCCATCTGCCTCAACTTCGGCGTTGCCTCGGAATTCGGCGGCATGTGCAATCTGCGTTTCGACGACACCAATCCCGCCAGGGAGGAAACCGAATATGTGGATTCCATACGCGAGGACGTGCGCTGGCTTGGGGGCGAGTGGCAGGAGCGGGAATTTTATGCCTCGGACTACTTTGAACGGCTCTATGCCTATGCCGAAGAGCTGATCCTGATGGGCAAGGCCTATGTGGATGATCTCTCCGCCGACGAAATCCGCGAATACCGCGGCACACTGACGAAACCGGGCAGGGAGAGCCCCTGGCGCGACCGCGGCGCGGAGGAGAATCTTGATCTCTTCCGCCGCATGCGGGCCGGAGAATTTCCCGACGGCGCGCGGGTACTGCGGGCCAAAATCGACATGACCGCGCCCAATCTCGTCATGCGCGATCCCACTCTCTACCGCATACGCCATGCCGCTCATCACCGTACCGGCGACAAATGGTGCGTGTATCCCCTCTACGATTACGCGCACTGCCTTTCCGATTCGCTGGAGGGCATCACGCATTCGCTCTGTACATTGGAATTCGCAAACAACAGGGAACTTTACGACTGGGTGCTGGATGCGCTCCATGTTTACCATCCGCGCCAGTACGAATTCGCCCGCCTCAATGTCACCCATACCGTGCTTTCCAAGCGCAAGCTCATTCGGCTTGTGGAAAGCGGGCGCGTGCGCGGCTGGGACGATCCGCGCATGCCGACCCTGTGCGGATTGCGCCGCCGTGGCGTTCCTCCGGAGGCCCTGAGGGAATTTTGCTCCCGCGTGGGCATGGCGCGCGTCAACTCCACGGTGGAATACGCCGTGCTGGAATTCTGCATCCGCGAATATCTCAACAGCCACGCCCCGCGCTTTATGGCCGTGCTTGATCCCGTAAAGCTGGTTATTGAAAACTACCCCGAAAGGCAGGTGGAAGAATTTGACATGCCCCTTCACCCAGAGGACGCCTCCCACGGCAGCCGCAGGGTGCCCTTCTCCCGCGAGCTTTGGATCGAACGGGATGACTTTCGCCTGGAGCCGCCTCCAAAATATCACAGGCTCGCCCCTGGCGCGGAAGTGCGCCTGCGTTACGCCTATTTTGTCACCTGCAGGGAAGCGTTTGTGAGTTCAGAGGGCAAGGTGACGGAACTGCGCTGTGTTTACGACCCGCAAAGCCGCGGTGGCCAAAGCCCGGACGGACGCCGCGTGAAAGGGACCATCCACTGGGTGAGCGCCGCTCATGCCAGGTCCGCTGAAATACGCCTTTACGATCAACTTTTCGCGGTGGAAAATCCTGACGAGGCGCCCGAAGGCGGAATTTTTCTGGACAATGTCAATCCCGGTTCGTTGCGAATCATGCGGGGGCGGCTGGAACCGGCCCTGGCGGAGCTTGAAATCGGCGCCCGCGCGCAGTTTGAGCGTGTGGGCTACTTCTGCAAGGACAAGGACAGCGCGCCGGGGATGCCGGTGTTCAACCGCACGGTCACCCTGCGCGATACCTGGGCCAGACTGGAAAAAAAGCGGACGGCGTAGCGAATTTT
>JAISXC010000266.1 GCA_031270875.1 Desulfovibrio sp. | reverse complement strand
GGCGCGTCAAAAAAAGAACGGGCCTTGACGCGCCGGTTTTTGCGGGTTACCGTATTGCCGGTGTATTTTATTATGTTGCCTGACCATAAGAAGGAGTCGAACGTGAATATTCTGATTTTTGGGCCTAACGGCAGCGGCAAGGGCACGCAGGGCGATCTTGTCAAACAGAAATACAATCTCGCCCACATTGAGTCAGGCGCCATTTTCAGGGAACATATCGGCGGAGGGACGGATTTGGGCAAAAAAGCCAAAACCTATATCGACCGCGGCGATCTGGTGCCGGACGACATTACCGTCCCCATGGTACTGGAAACCCTGAAGAGCAAAGGCAAAAACGGCTGGCTGCTGGACGGTTTTCCCCGCAATACGGCGCAGGCCGAAAAACTGTGGGAAGCCCTGCGGAAGGAAGGTCTGAAACTCGACTACGTTGTGGAAATCCTTCTGACGCGCGAGATCGCCAAAAACAGGATTATGGGGCGCCGTCTCTGCAAGAACAACAACAACCACCCCAACAATATCCATATTGACGCCATCCGGCCCAACGGCGACAAATGCCGCGTCTGCGGCGGCGACCTCAGCGCCCGCGGCGACGATCAGGATGTGGCCGCCATAAACAAACGCCACGACATCTATTACGACGCCAAGGACGGTACGCTTGCGGCCGCCCGGTATTTCAGGAAACTGGCTGACGAGGGGAAAACGGTCTACATTGAACTGAATGGCGGGGGCAGCATTGACTCCATCAGGGAAACTCTGCTTTCCAGACTGGCCTGACCTTTTTTTCCGTGCCGCCCCGACCCGAAAACGCCAGCCCCGCGTTCATCGCCTTTATGGAAAAAGCCAGGGAGGAAATCACGGCAACGGGAGGTTTTCGCCGGTCCGGAAGGACCGGCCTCTGTCCTCGTGCGCTCTCTGTTCTCTCATGCAACAGGGCGTGGTGGATTATGGCGGCCGAGAGGCTTGACTTTTCTCCATGCGACGCATAAAAGTCAATACTTTCGCCGACTATATTTCAATAGCCGCAACTGCCCGCTTTACAAGCCAAGGGGCGGTCTTACTTTATTCAAATTGGAACAAGGAGGGCTTATGGCCCGCATAACCGTGGAAGATTGCCAACAGCGCGTGGACAACCGTTTTCTGCTGGTGCAGATGGCCATCAAGCGGGTACGCCAGTACCGCGAGGGGTATGAGCCGCTCATCACATCCCGCAACAAGGAGGTCGTCACGGCCCTGCGCGAGATTGCCGGCGGCAAGGTCATGCCCAACGACATGAGCCTGTACACCCCCATCCCTGACGGGCAGGAGATCGCGGACGCCGAGAACTGAAACCTCAGAAACGCAAACCATTATGCAGCGCGATTATTATGAAGTGCTTGCCGTCTCGCGGACTGCGGGCGAGGAGGAGATCAAGCGAGCCTACCGCAAGCTGGCCATGCAGTACCACCCTGACCGCAACCCGGGCAATGCCGAGGCCGAGCAGAAATTCAAGGAAGCCGCCGAGGCCTACGACGTGCTGCGGGATCCGGAAAAGCGCGCCCGCTATGACCGTTTCGGCCATGCGGGCGTGCAGGGCGGCGGGACCGGCGGCTTTGACAGCACGGAAGATATTTTTGCCCATTTTAGCGACATATTCGGCGACTTTTTTGGCTTTTCCTCGGCTTCGCGCGGCCCGCGCGCCATGGCCGGCGCGGACCTGCGCTATAATCTGGAGATCAGTTTCAGGCAGGCCGCCAAGGGTGATAAAATTTCCCTGAACCTGCCCAGACGCGCCACTTGTAAAGACTGTAACGGCAGCGGCGCGGCGAGGGACAGCAAGGTGGAAACCTGCCGCCATTGCAACGGTTCCGGTCAGATACGCCGTTCACAGGGATTTTTTCAGATTGCCATGCCCTGCAATGCCTGTCGGGGAACGGGCCGGACAATCAGCAGGCCGTGCCCGCGCTGCAAGGGCGAGGGCATCGTGGCGGAAGTCCGCGAGCTTGTTGTGCGCGTCCCCGCCGGGGTGGACACGGGCACACGGCTGCGTGTGCGCGGCGAGGGAGAACCCGGGGTTCACGGCGGCCCGCCCGGCGATCTCTATGTGGTGCTCACTGTCGAGCCGGACAGGCGTTTTCAGCGGGAAGGGCAAAACCTGCTCTGCACGCAGGAAATCACCTTTGTGCAGGCCGCGCTTGGCCACAGGACGGAAGTGCCGGGGCTTGACGACTCCCTGTCGCTGGAAATTCCCAAAGGGGTGCAGAGCGGGGCCATCCTGCGGCTCGCCGGAGAGGGCCTGCCTTTTCCCGGCCGCAACCAGCGCGGCGATCTGCTTGTGGAGATCAAGGTATTGACGCCAACGCGCCTTTCTGAAAAACAGGTTGAACTTCTGCGTGAATTTGAAAAGGCCGGAGAAGAAAAGCCCATGGAAAAAGTCAAACGCGCCGCCAAAAAAATAAAAAAAGCGATGGGCATTGACTAGCAAAAGAACAACGGTCTTGTACAAGCGTGTTCCCTGGTGTATATCCCAGGCAGACGAGGCGACAGAACGTAATACGGGGGAGAGAACATGCTTGTGCAAAACTGGATGACATCCGGGGTAATTTCCGTGCGGCCGGACACATCGCTGCTGAAGGCCGGCAAACTTATGCGGGACAACCGCATCCGCCGCCTGCCCGTTGTCAACGAAAACAACAGCGTCATCGGCATTATTTCCGACAGGGACGTGCGGGACGCCTCCCCTTCCAAGGCGACCACCTTGGATATGTACGAGCTGCACTATCTGCTGGCGGAAATCAGGGCCAGAGACGTTATGACGCCGGGCCCGATAACCATCCTGGGCACGGAAACCGTGGAAAAGGCCGCCATGACGATGATGGACAACAATATCGGCGGACTGCCCGTGATTGGAGAGGGCAACGGCCTTGTCGGCATCATTACCGGTTACGACGTGCTCAAAGCCTTGATCGGCATTACCGGCGTGCGCAACGGCGGCATACAGATAGGCGTGGAGATTCCCAACCGGAAGGGCAGCCTGAGGCCTGTCTTTGATCTGCTGACTTCCCTCGGGGCGCGTATCCTTTCCATACTTTCAGCCAATGTGGATGAAAACACCCGGCAAGTCTTTCTGCGCATCCGTGATCTGGACAGTCGCGATGACGAGGCGGCGCTCATTGAGGCCGTGCGCCGCCAGGCCCGCCTGCTTTACTGGACGCGCAATGAGAAAAGCTTTTCCTGATCCGCTGATTCGGAGCGCGCATGTTTGAAAATCTTTCCGACAAGCTCTCCGGCGTATTTCGTTCCCTGGGCGGCCGCGGCCGTCTGACGGAGGAAAATATCCAGGGCGGTCTGCGCGAGGTGCGTCTTGCCCTGCTGGAAGCGGACGTCAACTTCAGGGTTGTCAAGGATTTTGTGGAGCGCGTCCGCGAAAAATGCCTGGGCCGGGAGGTCATCAAGGGCGTCAACCCCGCCCAGCAGGTGGTAAAGATCGTCCACGGCGAGCTTGTCGCCCTTCTCGGCGGGGAAACGGCCAAACTGAATCTTCAGGGCGTCTCTCCCGCGGTCATCATGCTGGTCGGCCTGCAAGGCTCAGGTAAAACAACATCCGCCGCAAAAATTGCGAATCTGCTGCGCAGGCAGAAAATGCGCCCCTGCCTTGTGCCGGTCGACGTGTACCGTCCGGCAGCCATAGAACAGCTGAAAGTGCTGGCAAGGCAGTTGGACATGCCGTGCTTTCCCTCCACGCCGGACATGAACCCCGTGGAGATAGCCAGGGCCGCCGTGAAGTCGGCCCGAACCGATGAAGCGCGGGCCACGGCGCTTCTGCTGGATACGGCCGGGCGCCTGCATGTGGACGAACCCCTCATGGAAGAGCTTTCAGCCATCAAGGCGGCTGTGAACCCGCAGGAAATACTTTTTGTGGCTGACGCCATGACCGGGCAGGACGCCGTCACCGTGGCCGAGGCATTCAACGCGCGCCTTGGCATCACGGGCGTTGTGCTGACGAAAATGGACGGCGACGCACGCGGCGGCGCCGCTCTTTCCATCCGCGCGGTGACGGGCGCGCCGGTAAAATTTGTGGGTGTCGGCGAAAAGCTCTCGGAAATGGAGGTATTTCATCCGGACCGCATTGCCGGGCGCATTCTGGGCATGGGTGATGTACTCACCCTGGTGGAAAAAGCCCAGTCCGCCATCAATGCCGAAGAGGCTGAAATTCTGGCGCGCAAACTGCGGAAGGCTTCCTTTGATCTGGAGGACTTTCGCGCACAGATGCGCCGGCTGAAAACAATGGGGTCTCTGGACGGTCTGCTGAAACTCATTCCGGGCTTGGGGAACCTGCGGGAAAAACTGGCCGAAGCCAATGCCGCCGTGCCGGAAAAGGAGCTTGCCCGCACGGAGGCCATTATCAATTCCATGACCATGGCCGAGCGCCGTAACCCGGACATTCTGAACGGCAGTCGTCGCGCGCGCATAGCCGTGGGGGCGGGAGTGACCGTTACCCAGGTCAATCAGATGGTGCGCCAGTTTGATCAGATGCGGCAGATGATGAAATCCGTGATGGACGGAAAAGGCATGTCCGGCGCCCAACGCCGGGGTTTTCCCGGCATTGGGGCTATGGGCATGCCGGCCGTGCCCGGAATGGAAAACCTGCCCGCCGGAAAAAGCGGCGCGGCCAGGAAAAAGAAGAAAGAGCGCCGGAAAAAAAGAAAAAAATAAAGCCTGATTCCGCAACACGCGCCGGCGCAATACGGCTTGCCGCGCATACTGCGGTATCCGCAAAAAAGCAAGGGAGTATACTTATGGCTGTGAAATTGAAACTGACCCGCCTCGGCAGCAAAAAATATCCTTTTTACCGTGTGGTGGCCGCCAATGATGAAACCCGCCGCGACGGGCGTCCGCTGGAATTCCTGGGTTACTACAACCCTATGGTTACCCCGGCGGAAGTAAGGCTTGACACGGACAGGATCAACGCCTGGCTTGCCCGCGGCGCTGAGCCCACGGACACCGTGCGTTCTTTGATCAAAAACCACGCATCCCCGAAATGAGAGAACTGGTCGCGTATATCGCCAGATCCCTGGTGGACAATCCCGATGCGGTACGGGTCAACGAAGTGGAAAGGGAGCAGGCGTGCTTCATTGAACTGTCCGTGGCCAGAGAAGACATGGGCAAAGTGATAGGCAAGCAGGGACGGACGGTCCGCGCCATCCGCGCTGTTTTGGGCGCGGCGTCCACCAGGCTTAAAAAGCGCGTGTTTCTGGAAATTCAGGAGTAGCGCGTGCCGGACGGCGCACTGATTCATTTGGGCACTTTGCTGCGCCCGCACGGCATAAAAGGGGAAATACGCATGGACTGGCATGCGGATTCCTCTTTGCCGATGGACGCTCCCCTGTGGCTTGCCCAGGGGCAAAGCCCGCCCAGGCCCGTCAAGGTTCTTTCCTGCCGCGACCATCAGGGGCGCCTGCTGGTGCGCTTTGAAGGCATAGCGGATCGCTCCGCCGCGGAGGCTCTGCGCGGGCAGAAGCTTCTGGTTGACCGCGATTTTCTTCCGGCCCCCGCTGAGGACGAGTCCTATGTGCAGGATCTGCTCGGCGCGGATGTCCGCCTGCCGGACGGGCAGCGACTGGGACGCCTTGACCGTCTGGAATGCCCGGCGGGACAGGACATCTGGATCATTTTGACCGACGACGGCGGGGAAATACTTTTTCCGGCCCAACCTTGTTTCATTCTGGGTTTTGACGCCGCGCGGCACGCCGTGTATGTTGACCCGCCCCAAGGGCTGACGGAAGTGTATGCCGGCCGCTGAGGATATTGACAATCCCGCCCGTCACGGGCCGGAGGAACTGGCCCTTGACGGCGTTCGCTACGCGGATCTGCCGCAGGCTGGGCAGGTCTGGCGTCTGGGCAGCACAAACCCGCGCTGGCGGGAGGAACTGCCCCTTGTTCCTTCCCGGCCGGTTCCCGAGGATATCCGCCTTCTCGCTTCGCGGGGATTGTGGCTCGGCCGGGGCGCAAGCCCGCCTCTTGCCGTGGTCTGTTGCGGCCTCGGAAGCGTATGGCCGCACATGGGCCGGGAGCTGTACGACAATTTTCCCGCCGCCAGGGCCGGAATGGATCTCGTCGCGGCAGCGGCGGACTGGGATGTTCTCGCTCTCATGGACGAGCCGGACGTGGAAAAGATCAGCCATACCCGTTGGCAGCAACCGTATCTTTTCCTGCTGGAATACGGCCAGTGGAGCCAGCTCGCCGCCCTGGGTCTCGAACCTGCCCTGCTTTGCGGCCACAGTCTCGGAGAACTTATCGCCCTGTGCCTTGCCGGCGTCTATGCGCCGGAGGTCGCCTGGTACATTCTGGATACCCGCGCCATGCACATGGCGGAGATGGAGGCGGGATCCACGCGGGAAAACGGCATGATGGCCGTGCATGCCGATGCCGGCGTCATCGCCCGAATATGCGGAATCTGGCCGGATCTGCTCGTTTCCAATTACAATACACCCCGGCAGTTCATCATGAGCGGCCCGCGCGAGGCTCTGACCGAGGCCCGCAAGTGGCTGCGCAAACAGCGCATTCCGGCGCTTCTGCTCAATGTGGGCCTTGCCTACCATCATCCGGGCATGCGCATCCTGCGGGATCTTTCCCTGCGCCGCCTCAACGCCCTGCCCATGCGCGCCCCGCGTCTCAGGGCGCTCAGCAGCGTTACGGCGGGCTTGTACCCTGAGGATCAGCCCTCCATCTGCCGCCACATCGCGGAACTGGATGAAAACCCGGTTCGCTGGACGGACTGCGTGAGATTCGTGTACGAAGGACAGGGCATACGCCATTTTCTCGAACTCGGGCCGCAGGACACCCTGTGCAGTCTTATCGCGGACAACGAGGCGCAAGCCCTGTGCCTGCCTGTGGGCCGCAGGGGACACGAAACAGAACAGGTGCGTCAGGTCTGCGCCCGTCTCTACGCGCTTGGCTGCCTGCCCCGCCCGGCCGTGCGCGCCGCCCTGCAGGAAAGAATTCGTTCCGGCATTCCGGAAACGGCGAGGGAGGCCGCGCTTGCCGTCGCCCATCCGCAACAGACATTCACCGCAGATCCACGTTTTTCCGCATGCATGCGGATCTTGGCGGAAATATTGGCAAAAGCGGCCGGCTTTCCCAGGGATGACATCAGGCCGGAAACGGATTTGCGCTATGACCTTTCCCTGCGATCCAGCCGCTTTCCTCTTCTGTTGCAGGAAATTGAAGAAGGCACGGGAGTGCGCCTGCTTTTTGAGAACCTGCTCGGCGTAACCTGTGTGGGAGATCTGGCCCGCGCGTTCTGCGCCGCCGGTCCGGATACGGAACGGCAAGAGCGGCCGCCCGTGACGCCGACGCAAGCGCGGAAACACGAAATTGCAGAAATCACGCGTGGTCGTCGTTTTGTGGAACTGCCGGAAATTTCCACGCTTGTGTTCCTCCCGGCGGTTCCCGCTCCCTCGTCCACGGTGATTGAGGGGGATTGCCATTTCTCCCGTTTTGCCGACCCTTCCCTTGCCTCGCATATTGTCCGCCAGCGGGCGGAAATTCCCTGTCTTCCCGTGAGCCGCGCCATGCAGGCTCTTGTGGAGGGAGCCTGCCTGCTTTTCCCGCAGCTTGCTGGCCATGGGCTCTCGGATATCCGATTTTTTGACATGCCCCTGTTGCCGCCGGGTGTTACCAGAGAGTGTCCCCTTGCCGCAAAAGCCCAGGCGAAGTTCATATATGATGGCCTTATGACACAAATGTGCCGCGCCACGCTCCTTGTACGGGCCATCACCGCGAACGGCCGTCGCGCGGACACGCGCGCAGAGGTCATGAGCGGCACTGTGCACATGACGGCCGCGCCTTATGCGGCCCGCCTCCTCTGGCCGGCGTCGCCCGACGGCGAGGGCGTTGGAGAAGGCGCGGCGGTCGGGAATTTTTATGACGCCGTGGGCCTTGCCGCGCCCTGGCGGCTCCTCGCGGCGCACAGGGAGTTGCCAGAAGGAGTGTATTTGGCCAGAACGGCGACGGGGCAGGGCTGCCGTGAGGAAAATATTGTCCGGGGTGAGGGCATTGCCCAAAAAGAAAAATCCCGGTATACTGAAATCCTGCGCATTGTTGAAGGGATTGTGCAGGCCGCCCTGATGGCTGTCGCCGGAAAGGCCGGAGCGACAGGGGATTCCGCGGAGATTCTTGCGGTTCTGCGTCCCTGGCGGCTCAATGCGGCCGGCTTTGTCATTTTCAACACCTTGGCGCCTGTGCCGGGGACACGGCGCATACAAATGCGCAAATCCTGGGATGACGGGATTACCATGCGTTTTGACGCGCAGGCGGCCGACGCGCGGGGGCGGGCGCTCGTTACCCTGCATCATTTGGAATTTTTTCGTCAGAAAGAAACCGCTTTGTGATGGTGTATTTCGGAAGCTGAAAAGCCGTGAACACGATTTGTCCTGTCGATGTTACGCGCTGCATCAGCGGGACAGGGGGAAAATGGGGACAGCAATGACTCAAGCGTTATCAACGGAAGCGAAAAAGGCTTGCGCCGTCTCTCTTGGAATGCCCCGAAGCCGGAGGCGCGGCCGCTTTCCGTTTCCGGCGGTTCCGAAGACACGGTATTTGTGGGCGATGTTCTGTCTGTGCCTGCTTCTCTTTTTTCCGGCCTGCGCTTCCAACAAGGCAGGTCTGAAATCACCGGAACTTCCGGCCAGGCACTGGCTGGAGGAGGCCCCCGGCGTGCCTGTGGAAAACAAGGAGAAACTTGAGGCCGCCGTCCCCAATCTCTACGATCCCGACAAGGTTTTCTCCTTTGAAGAGTGCGTCTACCTGACCATTCAGCAGTCCCCCCTGCTTGTCAACAGCGCGGTAAACCTGGAAATCAAGCGTGTGGAGCTTACCAGCGCCGTGTGGCAATATCTGCCCGAGCCACGCATGTCCATCAGAGTTTCAAACAATCTGACGCAGTACAACAACAACGTGCGGGATACGCCCGGCGACTACGGCCGCCCCAAGCTGGACATCGGTTTCCACGCGACTTTTCCCAACCCTGTTGCCACCTATTTTCAACATCAGGC
>JAISXC010000248.1 GCA_031270875.1 Desulfovibrio sp. | reverse complement strand
CTTTGCTTTCTCTGTCTCATGGCCTTTTGCCTGCTTCCCGGCCTTGCCGCCGCGGAACGGTATGCCGGTGAGGAAGGCTATTACATTCTGTCAAACGGCAAACCCGGGGCAATTCACGTCGAAGCGGATGAATCTGAAGATGGGCATTACTTCATTACCTACACGGGTGATTATACCGGAGCGGAGGAAGTGAGCAGCCCAAGCACAGCCACGAAGGACGGCGCATTACAGCCTGTTTTTGCGGAACTGCCTTTTGCGAAGGTAGTTATTTCCTTCAAGGACGGCCGGATGCTGGTCAAGCCCGCGCCGGGCTTCAAGCCCAACCCGCAAGGGGCCACCGGCGGCGATGCGGACAGTATCCTTGGCGAATACACAAAATTGGCCCCACCCGCTCCCGGGGCCTCACCCGAGTTTGACGCCGCGCAACCGCGCATGGAAAAAACCTGGGCCGCGCTGCAAGAAGCGGCGGCGCCCGGAGAAGCTCTGGAAGACGCCCGGATTGACGACGGCTGGTGGCGCGCGGCGCATAGAAACAGGTTTGTTTTCAAGGCGGTCATAACGTCATGGTATGCGGCGGGGGATCTTCCCCCGGCGGCATTGAACAAGGACTCCACGCTGTCCCTGGAGAAGGCCTACGCCCTTGTTACAAAGGACCGCGTCAAGTGGCTTGAGGTACTCATCAAGCAAGCGCGGGATGCGAACTATGTTCCCGGCCTCCGCGGAAAAATTTACGAGACAAAGCCCGAACACTGGTTTTTTAAGCCGGAAGGCTGGTCGCTGACGGAACTGGCCCTCTGCGAGAATTCCGAGCTTGAGGACTTGATGGAGCAGATAACGAGCGCCTATGAAAAAGACGACGGCGAGGGTGTAACCGTTAAAGGCCGCCTTAACGGCTCCGGCTATCTTGCCAGCGACCGGACCGTAACCTACAGCAAGTAATACGCGATATGCGCCGCTCCCATAGGTGATAAAAAACTCCAAAATCTCAACGAGATGATGCCTGTAGGCGAGCCTTGCTCGCCTACAGGCATCGCAATTGAAAATGCTCTATCGTTGATTCCCGGACATGTTACAGCGATTAAATTCCTTCTGATTTGACTGCAAAGTCATAATACCATTTATCAATTTTTAGATACTTACATTTCTCCAGCAAGTTTTTATTGATATAAGACCAAGTTACATTACATACTGTAGCATACTTGATATCCAATGTGTATTTTATCGTGTATGTTTGCCCGGGTTCGAGGGAAATGGGGAACGGATGTCCACCACTTCCACAGGGTTCACGTAAAAAATGCACAAATTGTATTAAAGCAGGCATCACTGGTGATGCGCCTCGTCTCCATTGAAAACTGTGCGCGTATGCCCATTTATTGGGCAATGATCGCGGGCCCGATACCCGATCCGGAACGCCGGTGCGCGGGCGACGGGGATAGAAGGAATAACGCGGCTTGGTCTGTTTTTTGCTAAAATGACTTCTAATAAATCAAAGGAAGGAGCAGGCATGCGCAGCGCGAAATATCTCGGAGCCGTTCTGCTTTTACCGCTGGTGTTCGCCTGCTGCCCGCACCGGGCGAACGCCCGTGAGCCGGGGGGCAATATCATCGTAGCCAACGGGCTTGATGCCGATATCGTCGGCATCAGGTTCCTGTTTCCCACTCCTTACGGTGAACCCTACATTGCTTCGCTGCAGGACGTTCTCATACCCCTTGATCGCTCCCGGATCGGTACCGAGGAAGTGACGCTTCCGGAACAGGCTATCGTCGACCTGGTAACGGAACGTTTCATTTTTCCCGATCTTTCCACCCTCAGAAAATCGAATCGGGTACTGTATCTGGATATGATCCTTGTTGACGGAGTTCCCCTGCTGCAACGCACGGACGGCAACGGCAGCCCGGAAAAGGGCGCGGCAAGGGGCGCGCGGCAGCGGCTTCTTACGCCTGAAAACCGGCCCAATGCCGTGGACAGAAGCCTTTTGGCCAAAACCGCGACCCTGGCCGAGGTCGCAACCCTGGTCAGGAAGACAACGGAAGCGGTCCGGGAAAAGCCGGGAGTGGTGCGGCACCTGGAGGTCGAGGCCGGGCCGATCCGGGATAACGATCATGCGCTCGCCCGCTGCCCTGAAGCGCTCGCGGAATGGAATACCGCCAACAAGGACGCGGCGCGCTGGACCGGTCAATGGGTCACCACCGTGCCGGAAACAATGAGCGTGTGCAAAGCCGTCACGAGGCCGGCTTCTTTGGACGAAACCCTGTTCAAAGAAGGCGCGGGATGGGGCAACTCCCTGTCTTTCCCCGTGGTCTGGAAAGGGCTGGCGGGCACGGCCCGCGTGGCTCCCGAAAAGGAAGACGCGCCGGAGGGCAAGATCGTCACCCTCCTGCGTCTGCCCCTTCCCGCGGAAAGCGGCATGGCCATGCTGGATCCGCGGCTGGTCGGCTCGCTGGGTCCGTTGCTGGCCGACTTGCTGGACGAAGGGTACCGCCCCCTGAGACTACAAACCAAAACTGACCTGGGCGAGGTAAAAACTGTGTCGTTCCTCGAAACAGCGGGAGACGCAAAAGCCCATCTGGAGGTTGTCCGGAGTACCCTGGCTCTCCCCGATACCGAGGCGGCCCTTGCGTGGGCGGAAATGGTCTGGGTGCGCGGCGAGGCGTTTGCCGCGCTCGCATCAGGCAAAGAGCCGCCCGCGGCGCCCGCGGTGAGAATCCGGCTCGTGCGGGAAGTGTTTGAAGCGCTGTTTTTGCCGGACGGACGGCATCGTATAGCGTTTAATGAACCGAATAGCGTGTATTTTCAATAAAAAAGGGAGAATATATGAAACGACTGTGGATAGTTTTGTGCGCGGCTGCGGCTCTGGTTCTTTTCACGTCGCCCCCGGCCCCCGCCGCGACGGTGAACGCGGGCAGTTACAGCGCGGAAGTGCCCGAAGGCTGGGAAAACGACGCGCCGGGCGGAATTGCGCATATCTTTACGGCGCCGAACGATGCCTGCACCATCACCATTATCGACCAGACGCTCGAGTTGCCTAGTCCGGCGGCCATGCTCAAGGCGCGGGAAGGGGAAGGAGCCGTGCGCGCGTTGGGTAAAAACCTCGGCTATCTATTTGACAACGGCACGGGGGCGCGCATCTGGGAAATGATGACGGATGGGGGCCAGTATTTCATCATCCAGGTGGACAAGCCGTGGGACGGCATGGAAAACTTTGTGAAAGGCCTGAAATTGACGGGAGAGAGTGCGGATATGGCGACGGTGTTCAAGGCCCTTGCCAATCCCGCCGTCGCGGAATGGCTGAGTTTCAAAGCCCCGGCCCTGGCCAAGGCGGCCAAGGAAAAACCCGGAAGCGAGGCGGAAATTCCCTCCAAGGAATTCACGGGCCAGGGTATTAGCGCCTCTGTTCCCGAGGGATGGAAAGTCGATGCGGATAAAACCGCGGTCACCTTCTCGGCGCCGGATGAGAAAGAATTCCTCATGATCCGCGTGCTCGCCACGGGGCTGGGCGAGGATGCGGACAGCGAAGACTTTGAAAAATTCGCCATGCCGGTGATTAAAAAACTGGAAGGCCGCAACGTGTCTTCTTTTCATGGAATCCTGAACTTCAACACCGAGAATGGGCTGGCCGGGTATATGGAGCCCCGCGAGGAGAAATGCCTGCTGGTCATCTTTTCGGGAAACAGCCCGGCTTTGGATGTCGTGAAGGGATCTGTCGGGCTTGAAGCCACCGAGTGACAGCGGTCCGGCCCCGGAGCGAGCGCCCTTTCAACAGCGCTTCGCTCCGGGGGCCGTACCGGTTCTTTCCCGCGCATCCCCGGGCTTTGCCGCCACGGCAGATGCGGGCGGGCACAGCGTGAATGTTCCGGCGGCCGGAACAGCAAAGACATGGACGCCTTCGCGTCGTTCGCCTCTTCGCGTTGAACGGGGCTGAGAATCAGCGTCAAAAGGCAAACAAGATCGAAAATTCGTATCGCGTATCCGTGGAGAAACGCGGGCCGTCCGAATCGCGGTATGCCGGGAACAGCACGGCCGCGCCGAGCATCATGTAGGCCATCTCCGGCACCTTGATTTGCATTTTGGGGCCGATGTAGGCTTCGGCGAAGGCGTCGTGCTGCCCTTTGCCGTGTATTGCACTTTGCTGTTCATGCCGGAAGTAGGCTTCCGCGCCGAGGTCGAAATTTTTGGAAAGCGCGTACGCGTAATGCGCGTGGAACAAGGCGAAATCGCCGGGTTGTATCCCGTGCGCCCCCTCGGTATAGGCGGCGTAGCGCCCGTCAAGGTCGACGCGCTGGTTATGGTCGACCCAACTGAACCCGCCGCCCATGATCACGCTGAAAGCGTTTGTCGCGAGGTATTTTTCCCTATCCCCGACCTCCCCCGTGGGCAGGGTGACGCCCACATCCGCGGCAAGGGAAAAGGGCGAGTCCTTGCTGCGTTGTTTAAGGCCGTAGCGCACCATGAGCGTTGTGTCGCCCATTCCCCCTTTCCAGCCGCCGTCCGCCGAATGGTTCTTGATCTCCGCGTTGATGAACGGCGTCGCCGTTCGTACTTCCAGCCGGTCCGTAATGCCGTAGCGGATCTTGAACACGTTGACGAACTGCTCGTTTTTCCTGGGGCCGACTTTCGTGCCCATGGGGGTTTTATAGTCGTAGCGCGACGAGCCTTTATACAGTTTTGCGCTGGAAAAACTGAAATGGTTCATAACCGCGACAAAACCGGCAGGGAAGGTTTCCCCACCGGGCCAGGCTTGCGGCAGAACCATGGGGCCGGGTATGCGGTTGGCGGTTTTTTCGCTTGCTGCGGGAACTCCTTCGGCAAAAGCGGAAAAAGGCGCGAAAGCAAAAAGCAGACATGCCATGCAGAAGCGAACCCGAAACAGACGCATCGCCACCTCAAGAGCAAAGAGTTATGTCGCAGGGATTGTTAGTGCCTCATATTGCATAAAAAATCAATATAATACCCCTTTTCACGGGCAGGCCGCATCCCGTCTGAGGACCAGGAGGGAAATGTCGTCGTGAGGCGGCGCGCCCGCCATATGCGCATCCAGGTCTTCGGCGATGCGCCGGACAATGCTCGCGGTGCCGCTTTCCGCGCCGGCTTCTCGCGGCGTGTCGGCGCAGGCCTCGCCCAAAGACCGGGCCAGCCGCTCTTCGCCGAACAGCGCGGCCTTGGTTTCTTCCCGCGCATCCTGAGCGTCTTCCGCGCCGTCTGTATACAGCAACAGGGCCCGGCCCGGTTCCAGTCCGGCGCTGAAGGTGGTGTAGCGCCTGTTTGGCGCAACGCCCAGCACCAATTCTTCCGACCATGGCAGGATGACGCTTTGGGCCGGGCCGTCCACTTCGGGTAAAGAATCCGGCGCCGGCCCCAGCATGGGCGGGGGATGCCCCGCGCTGGCCCAGGTAAACCGGCCGTCGTTCGCGTCATATACCCCTATCAGCATGGTCACGAACATGAGGGAATGGTCCTTGCGCAGAAGGGCCGTGTTGATCTTCTCCAGGGCCTGGGCGGGCGGATGGCCC
>JAISXC010000223.1 GCA_031270875.1 Desulfovibrio sp. | reverse complement strand
GAAGTGCACAGATGCTCGCGCATTTCTCCGGAAATCACCGTCTCCGGCATGCCCGCCGGCACGGAATATTTCGACGTCCGTCTTGTCGAGTACGGCGAGGAAGACCGTTTCATGGGTGGGGGATCCTGGCCGAACGACGGTTCCGGCGTGATCCCGGAAGGCGCGATGATGAAACATTACCGCGGGCCCTGCCCGCCGTCCGGGCAGGAGAAAGAGTATGCCTTCATTGTTTCCGCCATGGGAAAAAACACCATTCAGCCCGCGGCGGTGCGGGTGTACCGCTTCATCCAGGAATAGCCGCCCCCGGATCGTCATTTTCGCGGATCCGTTTCCGCCAGGGGGACCGAATTCTGTTTCTCCCCTGAACCCGATGTCGGCACAACGGCGGAAACGGCGCTGACCACGCGGCGCCGCGGCGACTTTTCCGCAGGAGCGGCCATGCCGGCCGTGTCGGCCATATCTGTCGTTCGCGTCGCCGGTTCGGGCAGGCCATTGTAGAGAACCCAGAAATCCGGGTATAAGTCGGCCATGATGGAGGGGTTGCCCAGTCTGAGGTGCGGGCGCGCGCATGCCGCCAGGGCAAAGGCAAGCGCCCAGACAGGGTTTGGCGCGTTCCATACGGCGGTTTCTCGTTCTTTTTTGTACAATTTCCCCTCTCCGGCGAGGGCGAGGCCGACGGCCTGGAGAAAACAATATGCCTCCTGTTTCGCATTGCTGTCGGCTTTTTCAAGCAGGGTCGTCACATCCGCGTCGCCGTCGCGCAGGGCGGCGCAGGCCGCGAGGGCCAGGGGCAGCGGCAGCCATTCCTCCGGGAAATCCCGGGGCAGTTCCGCAAAACGCGCTGTCGTGATTCGCGCGGCCCTGGCCTGAATCCCGTCCCCGTTTTCCCGAAGGGCAAGGCCGGCCCGCTCAAGCAGTTGCAGGCCCGCCCGCGCGTAAGGCCACGGGGGCCAGAAACCTTCCAGGCGGACTTCACCGGAGAGGGCCAGGGGCAGGGCCAACAGAAAGAGCGCAAGCTCCGGTTCCATGGGGAGTTCGTTTTTCTGCGGAAGACGCGGCTTGCCCGGCGTAACGCGCATGCCGCCGCATTCGGCCTCGACATTCACGCCGGCCGTTTGCAGCAGGGGCGGCAGCCTGCACTGCAGTATCTCCTTGTGGGGATGATCCGCCACATCCAGCGTGAATGCCTTCGGGTATCCGTGCGCGGCCAGAAGCAGCGCTTCGCCGAGTTCAAGCGGCACGTCGCGGGGCAGGGTCACGACATCCGGCAACATCCCGGAGCATTCCAGGCGCGCCGGCAGGCCGTTGCACTGGGGGATTACGTGCGCCAGCCGCGCGCCCAGCGCGGGTAAAAAACGCCGCACAGCGGAAAAATCCGCAAGTTTGAGGTCGCTGCCGCCGGACAGTCTGACCCGCGAGGGGCGCCCCAGATAATGGGCGAGAATCAGATAAAAATTCCAAGCGCTGTCGCCGACATGCAGCGCCCTGTCCGGCGTGCCGAGCGTTTTCGCCTCGCCGGCCGTGATGAGCCCGTCCTTCCAGACCAGGCTTGCCCCTGCCTGGTTGAGCATTTTCAGGCAATCAAGGACAGCGTTGTTCATAAGACAGGGCCCAAGGGAAAGGGGCGAACCCGTGGCGGCGGCCAGCGCAAGCAGGCCGCGCGTGGCGCGACAGCACAGCGGGCCGCGCATGTTCAGACGCACCGGTTTTTGCATGGGAGCCAGGTTGAATCCCGCACGGGCCCGATCCAGCCTGAGCCCGTTTTCCGCCTCTTCCGGTTTCGAAAAAAATTCCACTTCCTGCATCAAGGAAAAGAATTGGGCGGAAAGGCGGGCATCCGAGCTCACCTCCGCCGTAGCGGCCTTCCAGGAGGCCCGGAGAAAGCGCTCCTCCGCGGCGTCCAGAAAACCTCTGCTGTTGTGCATGCGCCGCAGAAAATTGTGGCGGCGCGCGAGAAGTTTCAGGATATCCCTGTCAATGTCGCAGACGACGTCGCGCAAGGGGCGACGCGCTTTCGGGGAGGGGGGCTTGTCCATGTCCGCAGATCCTGTGAAAACTTTTATCGTTTGTAACGCCTGCATTCTCTAGCCCGAAACTGCTCCACTGACAAGGCCGGATTCACTGACGAGGCCAGGGCGGGCGGCTATTGTTTTGATAACAACAAACTGAGCATCCTTTATGGCAGACTATTTTTTTCTCTGATTGAGAGATTGATTTATGCACACTGTAATCAACGATAGAGTAACAATCGAGTAATAAAGGCAACCATGTATGACGTCGTTCATGATGTGACATTTGAACTCTGAACAATTTTACATCATTACTTAGAGTCATACAGGTATACTCTGTCTTAATGCAACATCTTTGTATAAAGTACGTTCAATATTTATTAATACACGACTCCAAATCTTGTCAAGTTATAGATGACATCTTGAAATTATTTTACCATTTGTGTTGGTCTGCACGACATAAACCCAAGGCTGCGGTGACCGTTCATCTCGGCGGCCCCGGTCGCGCAAATCGCGCCGTGAACAGAAACGGGTCGGGCTCCGCGCCGCAAGAGACGCAAGGGGAGGAATGGGGGAACGAGAGAAACGGGAGCGCAAGTATTGCTGATTGCGCGGCAATGTTTGCCGGTGATCATGCCATGCGTACGTTAACTGTCAATAATAATGGAACATTTCCTGAAATCATGCTGATTCACGAAAGATTTCCTGAAATTCACGATAATTGTGAATTTTTTCCAAAAGAATGCAAAAAAATCGCAAAAGGGGCTTGACGCGCACCCGTTTTGCTTGTTACCAAATGCGCAAGCCCCGCGCTTCTGTGTTTGGGGCGGTGAAGGAACGGGACAGGGATTGTCGGTAACGACGGCCCGCGCCTCGCTGAACTACAGTGGTTTTTGCAACTTTTTACAAAGTGGAGGATAACTTATGCCGACGTTTGTCGATCCGTCCAAATGCGACGGCTGCAAGGGTGGCGAAAAGACGGCCTGCATGTACATTTGTCCCAACGACCTCATGATCCTTGATTCCGAGGAGATGAAGGCCTACAACCAGGAACCCGACGCCTGCTGGGAATGCTATTCCTGCGTGAAAATCTGCCCGCAGGGCGCGATTACCGCCCGTCCCTACGCGGACTTCGCGCCCATGGGCGGCACCTGTATCCCCATGCGTTCGGCCGATTCCATCATGTGGACCGTCAAGTTTCGCAGTGGTGACGTGAAACGCTTTAAATTCCCCATTCGCACGACTCCTGAAGGTTCCATCAAACCTTATGACGGGCGTCCCGAAGGCTCCAGCCTTGACGATGAACTGCTGTTCACGGAAACGGCCCTGGTTCAGCCAAAGGAAGCCCTCGGCAAGAAGTTTGAAGTGACCGATGCCGACAAGGTCAGGATTGAGACGGAGCGCGGCCGCTGAGCCGCTCATAAACAACTGTGCGATAAGGAGACACTGCTATGCCTATGATTCCCTCGAAGGAAAAAAACAAGGGCGTTGAAATTGCCGAACCGGAAATCAAAGAACATGACGTTGACCTTCTTATTGTGGGCGGCGGCATGGGCGCCTGCGGCGTGGCTTATGAAGCCGCGCGCTGGGGCGACAAACACGGCCTGAAGATCATGCTTTGCGACAAGGCGGCGCTGGAGCG
>JAISXC010000256.1 GCA_031270875.1 Desulfovibrio sp. | reverse complement strand
GCTGGCTTTTAAAGCCGATGGTGCTCACGTTGGCGATGTTGTTGCCCACCACGTTCATTTTGTCGCCGTGGGCCAGCAGGCCGGAAACGGCCGTCCACATGCTGGATGAAAGAGTCATTATTGTTCCCTCCATTGGATGAAAGCATTTACTGCCTGTTCACGGGGGCGGCATTTCTTGCCGCGCATTTTTATTCCCGCCTTACATAAAGCATAGGCTGTGCCAAGACGGATGGAACAGAAAATAATTAACTAATTTACGATGTTGCATAATTCACGGCGATGTGAATCCGCCGCCGGGCAGGAGGATTTTTCCGACCAAGCGGGGTAAGTACCATTTTTGCCGGGGCTGGGGCATGGAGGGCCACAGCGAGATCATCCGTCCCCGGCAACGCGGGCTTGAGCGGGGGGAGGCCCCGGCCGCCCTGCCCCCCCCCGCCGGAAGTTCAGACCGTCAAGGTCCGGGCTCTGCAAGAAAAATTTGCCGGAGCCCATCCCCCCCTCGTCATCAATGTGGGGGTCAGCTCCACTCATCGCGGGGGACACATCCCCGGCGCGATCTGGGTCGCCAGAAGCTATCTTGAACGCGCGCGGCGGGCTTATCCGGATGCCGGGGAAATCGTCGTAACCTCCGACAGCGATGTCCACGCCCGCCTGGGCGCGGCCGACGCGGCTGAACTCTGGCCGAAAGCCTCCGTGGCCGCCCTGAGCGGAGGAACGCCGGCCTGGATTGACGCGGAGCTTCCCCTGGAGCAGGGCATGCCGGCAGCTCTCTGCGCCGAAGACGATGTCTGGTACAAACCGTATACCGACGTCAACGCGAAACCGGAAGCGATGAAAGGCTATTTTGACTGGGAATTCGGGCTGGTGGAGCGCATCAGGAAAGACGGGGACGTGCGGTTCTCTTTGGTGAAGCAGCCCTGAAAGTAGCAGCGGCATTCGATCCCGCGTCCGGCAAAGACCACGGCCGCTACACCAGCCTCCTGGAGGGTCCGCTAAACCGGCTCCTGCCCGCCCTGCCCGGCGAGTCTGCGACATATTTCCTGCCCCGCGCCGCGGCCGGCCCCCATGGCCAGAATAACCGTGGCCGCTCCGGTGACAATGTCTCCGCCGGCAAAAACGTTGGGCAGGGAAGTTTCCCCCGTGTCTTTGTCCACCCTGATATACCCGCGCTCCGTGCGTTCCAGCCCGGGCGCGGCGTCAAGAAGAATGGGATTGGCCCGCGTGCCCAGTGCCACAATGGCAAGATCCGTGGGCAACACGCTCAGTTGCCCTTCCAGGGGCACCGGACTGCGGCGGCCCGAGGCATCCGGCTCTCCGAGGCGCATGGCCTGCAGGGTGACGGAGCAAAGGCGCATGCCCGCGTCAGCGTTGAATCGGGTCGGCGCGGCAAGCATGGCGAATTGCACACCCTCCTCTTCCGCGTGCTCAATCTCTTCCTTGCGGGCGGGCATTTCCGCCCTGGTGCGCCGATACACGATATGCACGTTTTCCGCCCCCAGGCGCAGGGCCGTCCGGGCCGCGTCCATGGCCACATTGCCCGCGCCGAAAACAGTGACGTTTTTTCCCGGGAAGACCGGCGTGTCATATTCGGGAAAAGCATAGGCCCGCCCCAGGTTGACGCGGGTCAGATATTCATTGGCGGAAAAAACGCCCACCAGATTTTCCCCGGGAATTCCCAAAAAGACGGGGAGACCGGCCCCGACGCCAATGAAGACGGCATCGTATTCTTCGCGAAGATCTTCCAGCAGCACCGTGCGGCCGGCCACGCGGTTGAGGTGGAAGCGCACCCCCAGCGTTCGCAGATCGTCAATTTCCGCCGCCACGACATTTTTCGGCAGCCGGAAGGACGGAATTCCGTATACCAGCACCCCGCCCGGTTCGTGCAGACCCTCAAAAACATCCACAGTCAGGCCGTTGGCGGCGCATACGCCGGCGCAGGTCAAAGACGCAGGACCGGCGCCGAGCATGGCCACTTTTTTGCCGCCGGGCTTCGCCTGTTTTTGCACCGGGCATTCATGGGCGGAGCCGAGAAAGGCGTCAGCCACAAAACGTTCCAGACGGCCTATGGCCACGGGCTGTCCCTTGGCCCCAAGCACGCACCTGCCCTCGCACTGCTGCTCCTGCGGGCAGACGCGGCCGCAGACGGCCGGCAGGCTGTTGGTGGACTTGATGATGCCGTAGGCGCCCGCCAGATTGTCCCTGACAAGTTCGGCGATAAAATCGCCGATGGGCACCTGCACAGGGCAGCCGGAAACGCAAAGGGGTTTTTTGCAGCGCAGACATCGGGCCGCTTCCCGAAGGGCCATTTCCCTTGTATAGCCGAGGGCCACCTCGTCAAAGTTGGCGCGCCGCGCAAGCGGCGGCTGACAGGGCATTTCCACCCGGACGGACGGTTTTTTTTGTGATTTCCGCGTATTCATGGGCGCGCCTTTTCATACAGTTCAAATGAACGTTTTTCCTGTTCGCGGTACGCGGCGAGCCGGCGTCCGAGGTCGTCAAAATCCACCTGATGGCCGTCAAATTCCGGGCCGTCCACGCAGGCGAATTTTGTTTTTCCGCCAACGCTCACGCGGCAGGCACCGCACATGCCGATGCCGTCCACCATGACAGGGTTGAGGCTCACAGTGGTCTTGACATTGAATGGACGTGTCGTATCGGCCACGGCGGCCATCATCGGCACCGGCCCCACCGCCACCACCTCGAAAACCGTATTGTCCCGCTCCAGCCTCTCGCGCAGGAGCTCCGTGACAAGCCCGCGGCGGCCATAGCTGCCGTCGTCAGTGGAAATCAGAAGCTCGTCCGCAAAGGAGGCCAGCTCTTTTTCAAAAAGCAGCAAATTTTTGCTTCGGGCTCCTATAACGCCGACAACCCGGTTGCCGGTTCGGGCGTGCCCCCTGGCTATATGGTGCATGGCGGCGATTCCGGTGCCGCCGCCGACGCAGATCACCGTGCCTCCTTTTTCGATATGCGTGGGACGTCCCAAGGGGCCGCAGACGTCGGGAATCTCATTGCCCGCGGCCATGCTTTCCAGTACCGCCGTGCTCTTGCCCATCACCAGATAGACAATCACAATCGTGCCCTCTTCCGGGTTCGCATCGGCAATGGTCAGGGGGATGCGCTCCCCTTTCCCGTGCACGCGCAGGATGACAAAATGCCCCGGCCGCGCCTTGGCGGCTATCTCCGGGGCATGAAGGACAAGTTTGCTGGTCTTGCCCGGTATCAGGCTTTCCTTGAGGAGAATGGGGGTTGCCATACACTGTCCCTTACTGTTTTTTTACGTCTCCGCCCTTGTCCGAGGCGGCGTCATCAGCGGGATCCTTCTTTTCTCCGGGCGTTGCCGTTTCCCTGGTCAACGGCTTGAACTCGACTTTCTGCTTGTTCACTTCCGCGATAACGGCCGTGGTGACATCCAGCGCCGGAGAAAACGCGGCCGCCACTTCCGCGTTCAGAATAAGCTCATGGCCGTTCCGCTCGCGATAGGCGTTCAGGACGCGCTGAATGGCGTCATACAGCAGGGTGACCACGTTCTGCTGTTCGGCCTGCATGCGCTGTTGGGAGGTCATGTATACGGTTTGCAGTTCTTTCTGGGCGTCTTCATCCTGGGGATTTTTTTCCAGACGGGCTTCAATCGCCTGGATTTTTTCCTGCATGCCGGCATGCAGATCCTCCAGAAATTTTACGCCGGCCTTTGCGGGTTCGGAGTCGCGCATAACGCGCTGCATGTCCACAACGGCCAGCTTCGGCCCGGAGCTGAAAAAGCCCGTCAGGGCGGGAAGCAAAAAAATCAGCGCCAACAAAACAGTACCGCGATAACGCTTTTGCATGACAAGAACACTCCTCGCAGAAAAATGTTTCAATCCATATCCGGCTCCGTCCGCCGGATGACATGACTCCGCCCCGGCGGATGGGAGCCGTGTGGATTGCCCCCTCCCTGAAGGGAGAGATTGCAAACCATAAAGAAAATTCTGATAAAAAAGCGACGGTCTGCCTGAGAGCGTCGTGAATTGTCCAGAGTAGCTGATTTTTTTGTGTCTTACAACAGCTTTTTCTTGAGTGCGGGAACCCGTTCGTCAAGTGCGGATCGCATCCGGCCGCGATTTCAAGGTTGGTTCAGTTCCGCGAAAACTTCCTTCACCCTCCTCACCTTGGCCACGTAATAACGCGTTTCCCGCAAAGGCAGATGTCTGGTCAAATCCGCGTACAGAACTTCGGCGCTCATGGCGTTGATGTTTTCTATCGCCTCCTCGTTGCTTTTGCCGTAAAGACGCAAAAAACGGTTCGGCCCCATATTGTAGGCGGCCACAACACAGTATTCGCGCGACATCAGGTCGCGCACGCCGCCGAAATATCTGTTCAGCAGAATATGCAGGTACGCCGTGCCGTAACGGATGTTGGTCTCCGG
>JAISXC010000098.1 GCA_031270875.1 Desulfovibrio sp. | reverse complement strand
AGCAGATTCCCGTCCCGAAAGCCCACAACTTCGGCGGCAATGCCGTCGTCCCCGTCCCGCGGCATGAGGTGGCATACCGCCCCCAGCGGCGCGCGCAAACCGCTGCCTTCCACAACCAGGCCCACGACTTTGTTGACCTTGCCGTACAGGCGGATAGGGTTTGAGGTCTGCAAAAGACGGATGCAGGCGCGCGGGTCAAGCTTCATGGTTTTTTCCGCCGGGCAGGAAGCCGCCTTCGGCAAAAATGGCGGAAGCGTCCGGGGAAGCGTCAATCTCCCGGGAAAAGAGTTCGTCTTCCAGTTCCGCCATTGTCGGGTCCGTTTTTTCGGCAACGGCCGCGTCTGCTTCAGGGCCTGCGTCCGGTCCTGGTTGCGCGTCGGCTTCGGCGTGCGTTTCCGCCGCGTCAACGGCCGGGACGTCCGGAATGTCATTTTCGGAAAGGGGCGCAGGCGCGGCATCGGGAGCGGCAGCGGCGGGGGACGGCGGCGCCAGGCGCGTGATTTTCTCCACTTCCCGTTCCACAAGCTCATGCATGTCCTTTCCATCCACAGGGGCATGGTTGCCCCCGTCCTCTCCGGCGGGCAGAACAAGGTTCGTGAGAACGCCCTCCACCATTTCCCGGAAGCATTCCCGGCGGCTTTCCACGCTGCCGTGAGCGCTTTCCACCGTAAAATCGCCGTATTCCATGTCGGCGTCCGCTGTGATGATCCATTGTTTGAGTTCAGGGGCTCTTTCATGAGCGGCGGCGAACAGTTCGCTGATCTGGGCCTCGTCTTCCGGGTGGACGCGCAGGGCCAGAACGGCGCGGTCTTCCAGCATGTCCAGAGCGTTGAGCACAAGTGCGCGCAAGATGTCTTCATGTTCGTTTTTGAGCGTCCAACCCGTGCCGGCAGCCACCGCCGCGCGGACAAGCTCGGCGATATCCTCGCGCCAGAAGGCGTTTATGTCCCTCCGTTGGGCTTCAACGGCGCGCAGGAGCGCCGCGAGGGAGGCTCCGAGTTCTGCACGGAATTCTATCAGTTCCGCTCCCGCCTGCTCCATGCCGCTCTGAAATCCTTCACCGTGGGCAGCGTTACGGATTTCTTCGGCTTCCCGCCTGAGAGCGGCGGAGACTTCCCGTTCTTCCGCCGCCCTGGCGCGCTCCGCCTCGGCGGCGGCTTTCAGTTCCCCGCTTTCCTGTTCAAGCCGGAAAGAACGCTCTCTGCCCTCCCGCCGCGCGTCTTCGAGAATTTTTTCCCGTTCGGCGTAGGCGGCTGCCAGTATTTCCCGCGCGCGCTCCGCGGCCCTGGCGCGCACATTTTCCACATAGTCCTGCTGATGCCGCTGCCTTTGCCGTTCCTGGCGCAAGGGTTCCTGCATGGCGGCAAGCTCGGCCATGTCGGCCTCACGTTCCCCCATGAAAACGGTTCCCCACTTTTTACGCAATTCGTCGGATGCCATAAGCGGATCCCGGGTTGATTTTACAGGAACCACAAAATTGCGCGAAGACGCGCCGGATTTTTATACAAAAACATCTCCCGCGCCGCGGCTGACGATGACCTTGTTTTCCGCTTCCAGCCGGCGCACGGTTTTGACGATGTTCTGCTGCGCCCCCTCCACGTCCGAAAGCTTTACCGGCCCCATGTATTCCAGCGCTTCGCGTATCATGTTGCCCGCGCGCTCGGACATGTTCTTGAAGAACTTCTCCTTCAGATCATCGGTTGCGCCGCGCAGGGCCAGGGTAAGCTCCTCATTGGACGTTTCTTTGAGCACTTCGCGCATGCCGCGGTCATCAATATTCTTGCAGTCTTCAAAGACAAACATGAGATTGCGGATTTCCTCGGCCATCTGGGCGGAATCTTCCTCAATTTCGGAGAGCACCTCCTCCTCGGTGGCCCTGTCGACGGCGTTAAGTATCTCCGCCACGGACTGCACGCCGCCGACTTTTTTGCCCTCCTTGCCTCCCATGGCGATGAGTTGGCTTGTCAACACCTTGTCCACCTCCATCAGCATTTCCGCAGGAACGGATTCAAGTCGGGCCAGGCGCATAAGCACTTCCGCCCGGACGCCGGCCGGCAGGCTTGTCAATAAATTGGCGGCCTGATCCGGATGAAGATGACCCAGAATAAGCGCGAGCGTCTGCGGATGTTCGTTGCGCAGAATTTGGGAAAGCAAGCGCGGACTGACCTGCTCGAGGCCGCGGAAAGGCGCCGGCCCGGTATCCAGGGAGAGAGAGTCCATGATATATTTTGCGGTTTCCGGATCCAGGTTTTTGACGATCAGGCGTTTTAGCGTGTCGCTGCCGCCGGCGATCATATCCGCTCCCTCGACAAGGGATTCATGGAAATCGCGCAACACTTCTTCCACCGTTTCCTTGGGAATCGGTTCAAGCTCCACAATGGCTTTGGAAACGGAGGCGATTTCCTGCCTGTCCATGCGCTTGAAGATATCGGCCGTAAATTTGTCGCCCATGGCGAGCAGAAGCACCGCGATACGCTGTTGGCCGGTCAGTTCCATTGTTTTCTCCTGAAACGGTTACATGGCGGCATCATTTGCCGTCCTCCGAGAGCCAACGCTGGATCAGGCGTACAGCCTGCTCCGTGTGCTGTTCCGTAATGCGGAGGATACGCATTTTGAGTGTTTCAATCTGCCGGGTATATTCTTTTTGGGCGCGTCGCCGGACTTTCAGTTCAGCCAGCGACAGACCGTCGCTGGCTGGCGGCGACAGGGTAAGACGGTCAGGCCGCTTTGGCAGTTTCATCGGTTTTCATCCAGCTGCGCACAAGAGACACCACCTGGTCCAAGTGGTTGTCCGACAGGGCGAAGATGTGCGCTTTAAGGGCTTCGATATCTTTGTAATAAAGCTCGTCTTCCTCTCCATCCGCCGCATCGTCCCCGCTTTCCCCGGCAGCTCTCGCCTCGCTTTCCAGCGCCTCGTACAGGGCGAGCTGCTCCTCGGCTGCGGGTAGGCCTTCAAGGCCTTCCACCATTTCTCCCGCTTCCACCTTGGGCCGTATAAGCGCCATGACAACCGGGCGGACAACAAGCATCAGGAAAATGAAAGCCAGAAGCGCCTTCAGCAGGGGCTTGCCCAGGCGTTCGGCATAACTGGCCACCATATCTCCCAAGTTGGGATCCTTGGGCGGCTCTGAATCCGAAAAGGGGGCGGATGTCACCTCCAGCGAGTCACCTCGCGCTTTGTCCAGTCCCACGGCGTTTGAGACAAGCTGGCGCACGCTTTCAAGCTCTTCCTTCTTGCGGGGCGCGAAGCTCCAGACGCCGTCTTTCTTTTCATATACGCCGTCTATGATAACCGCAACCGTCAATCTGCGCAAATCTCCCGGATTGGCCACAATTTGCTGCTCTTCCTTGTTGATCTCATAGTTGGTTGTGCGGGTTTCGCGGCTGCCGTTCTGGTTGGAAACAGATCCGGTGATGCCGTCACCGCGAAAATTGGCGTCCGGAGCGCCGGCTTCCAGATTGGCGCGTCCCTGCTGGCTTTCTTCACTGCGTTGCTCGCTGCGTACGGCCGTTTTTTCCGGGTCGAACAGTTCGCGGCGAATGGTTTTCTGGCTGTAGTCCATATCCGCGTTGACCTTGGCGATAACGCGTCCGGGGCCGAAAAGGGGCTGCAGGAGTTCCTCTATGCGGCGCTCAAGGCTGCGTTGAAGCTGCATGCGGTGCTCCAGCTGCGTCTTGCTGCTGCCCGCCATGTCGTCCTCTTCCGGCTGGTAGAGGACTTTGCCGCCGTTGTCCGTAATGGAGATATGATGTTTGTCAAGGCCTTCCACCGCCATGAGCGTCATGTTGAGAATGGCGCTTATTTCCTTTTGGTCGGGTTTCAGATTGGTTTTTCTCAGTTTCAGCACCACGGAGGCCGAAGGAGGCTGGCGCTCTTCCACAAAGAGGGTGCGGTGCGGTATGACAAGATGCACGCGGGCGTTTTCAACACTGGGAAATTCGCTGATGGTGCGGGCGAGCTCGCCCTGAAGGGCGCGGGTATAGTTGATTTTCTGCACGAAGTCGGTTTGTCCGACTTTGACTTTGTCAAAGATTTCAAAACCTATGCCTTGACCCACAAGCCCGCCTTCGCCGGCGATTTTGATGCGTTGGTCATAAACGACCGCCTTGGGAACCAGTATGGTGGTTCCGTTGCCCGCGAGCTGATAGGGCACCTTGTCGGTCTGCAGAGTCTTGACGACATGGCTGGCGTCTTCCGGGCCGAGGTTGCTGTAGAGCACCTGGTATTCCGGCCGGTTCATCCAGATGGAAAGGCCGATGGCTCCGGCCAGCAGCAGAACGGCCCCGCAGGAAAACGCCACGCGTCGCGCAAGATCCAGTTTGGCCCAGATGCCTGCGAGAGTATTCATACATTGCGTGATAAAAGCGGGCATGCGGTTTCTCCCGGGAGATATTTTGACAGAAAATACGGGTTCCCGGAGAAATAGCAATTGTCATGCCAATAATTATCTTATGTAAGATATATAATAATTCCCCGAAGAAAGGCAACTTGTTCAATTTTGTGACAGGCAGGCGCAAAAAAGGCGGCCCATACAGGGCCGCCTGTCTTTTTGCGGGGCCGGGCAGCGGCTCCGGCCTTTGCCTGGTTTTTATTTCAGTTTTTCCATAATCATGCGCAGTTCCTGGGCCATCTGCGAGAGTTCCTGAACGGCCGCGGAAGACTGCACCATGCCCTGCGTGGTTTCGCCCACCACGCGGTTGATCTCGTCAATGGCCCTGTTGATCTCCTCCGACGTTGCGCTCTGCTCTTCCGCCGCCGTGGCGATGGACGCCACCACGGAGGAGTTGGCGGCGGCAAGATCCACAATCTCCTTCAGGGCCGCGCCGGAGGAATTGGCCAGTTCCGTGGCTTCGGTGATGCTCTTCGCCGCCGTGCCCACTTCCTCGATGTTTTTCCGGGCCGCCTGCTGTATGGCGGTGATGCTCCCGCCCACTTCCTGGGTGGCGGACATGGTCTTTTCCGCCAGCTTGCGCACCTCGTCGGCCACAACCGCGAAGCCTCGGCCGGCCTCGCCCGCGCGCGCGGCCTCAATGGCCGCGTTGAGGGCCAGAAGGTTGGTCTGGTCCGCGATATCGGAGATGACGTTCATCACGCCGCCTATGCTCTCGGCCTTGGAGCCGAGTTCCTGCATATTTTCCTGCAGGGTCGCGGCCACGGAGTTGACGTTGTTGATGGAGCGCACCACCTTGCCGACGAGTTCCTCCCCGCTTTCGGCCTTGCCGCGCGTGTTCTCGCTCTGCTCCGAGGCCTGCCCCGCGTTGCGGGCCACCTCCAGAACCGTGGAATTCATTTCGTTCATGGCGCTGGCCGTGGATTCCACACGCTCGCGCTGCATCTCGGCTCCCCTGGAAACCTGCTCCACCTGCGCGGCAAGTTCCGTCGAGGCTCCGGAGAGACGCGAGGAAATCTCAAACGCCTTTTCAACAACGCTTTGCGTCGCCCGCTTGAGTTCCATTTCCTGCGTAATGTCTGTTATGAATTCACAGTAACCGACAATCCCGGATTCATTTTTGACGGGCACGGCCAATACCCTGATGTCCATCTTTTTCCCAAGGGGAGTAACTTGCGTGTCGCCCAGGATGGTTTCCTCTTTTTCCATGCAGACTTTGCCCAGACAGTCTCCGGTGTTGCATTGCGGCGCGCGAAGATGGCCGTGACACGGCGTTCCGGTATGATTGCCGCCGACGACCTTTTGCGCGGCGGGATTAAGAAACAAAATATTGTGCCGCGTATCGCAGGACATGACCGGCATCGGGAAAT
This sequence comes from Desulfovibrio sp., assembly GCA_031270875.1. Next base: position 1,132 of record JAISXC010000098.1, on the reverse strand, counting down.
TATCGACAACGTGTACGTAACTTTCACCCAGAACATTCACGGCGCGCGCCAGATCGGCATACGCTCCGGGAAAAGCGGAAGCGTCCACGCGATCCCGAAGGTTCCCTTCGCTCACCCGCGAAGCGCAGGCGTGGATGCGCTCAAGCATGTCGCCGATTTTGGCGGGAATTTTCGCAAGTTCCACGGCAAGCAGGCAGATTTCGTCCTTGCCTCTGACGGCCATTTTCGCCGTCAAATCGCCGTCCGCGATACGCCGGGCGAATTCCGACGCCTCTGAAAGTTTTTTCAGGATCGGCATTGTCACCAGATACAGGCAAGCAATTCCGGCCAGCACCGAGACAATGGCCGCGAGAGCGGCGAAACGCCGTATGTCGGAAAGCGACGAAAAAACATCGTCGCTTTCCGCCTGGACAACTACCGTCAGTCCGGCGATTTTGGACTGAGCAAAGGCGTTGAATACCGTGTTCCCGGAGACGCCGGTATATTCGCGAAAACCGTGTGTTCCCGATGCGGCCATTTCCTTCCACACCTTGCCGGCCTCAAGTCCGCCGTTGAAAAGATATTCGGGGTTTTTGTGCATGACGATCAGGCCGTTCTGTTCCAGGACATACGCATATCCGTGTTTCCCGACCATAACCGGCTCCACCAGAGTTTTGTGCATGTTGTCCAGGCTGATGGCGGCATACAGGACGCCGATCACCCGGTCGCCGCTCCGCACCGGATTTGATATGAGGAGTGTGGCCTTCCCGGTTACGCGACTTTTGACCGGCTGGGAGATGATTGCCCTGCCTTGGATCGCGCCCTTGAAATAATCGCGGTCGCTGAAATCGGAGCCAATGGAATCAGGAGAGCTTGAAGCGGCGATCTTCCCGTCAGGAGCGATGATCGCGTAGCGTTCGACGTTCGTCTGCGTCCGCGCCAAATCTTTCAGGACATCGCTGAACTTCGCGCCTTTTTCCCTGTCCCCGCCAGCGCTGTCGCTTTGAAGAAAGGCGGCGACATCCGTGCGCTCGGCTACGAGTTTGACGCCGCTTCTGATCTCGGAAAAAACAGTATCAAGGACGCGGGCCAGAGCGGCCGCCTCCCCTCTCATATTCCCCACAAGCGATTCGTAAAGAGCGTTCGCCGACTG
>JAISXC010000040.1 GCA_031270875.1 Desulfovibrio sp. | reverse complement strand
GGCGCTTTCCGAGGGTCACCCCTCCTGGGCGTTACCCAGCGTCCTGCCCTGTGGAGCCCGGACTTTCCTCTCCGGATCGCATGATCCGCAGCGACGGTTCGTCCGGCTCCCGCGTTTACAACAATTGCAAAAATTTCCGGAATGTTCCGCCGATTCCGGCTATTCCGTAACAATTTCCGGTTGTTCCGTTTTTATTTCCCGAGGCGGGCTGAAGTGCTCGCACCAGAAAATCAACCGCTGACAATTGGGGCAACTCAAAATTTGCCGCCCCCTCTGAAGTTCAATAAAGGTCTGCGGCGGCACCGCTATGTTGCAGCCGGAGCAGACGCCATCCTTTACCGCCACGATGACGGGGTGTTCCAGCCGGGAACGGATAAATTCATAGCGCATGAAGATCGCCGGCGGAATGCCTGTGCTGACCTGCAGGCGTTTTTTCTCCAGTTTTTCCAGTTCGCCTTTGGCGGCGGCCAGCTTTTCCTCCATGCCGCTTTTTTTGACTTCAAGCTCCGCCTGAATGGAGGTATGGCCGATGTCCATATCCGCCAGCGCGAGCTGCTGGGTTGCCAGCTCCCCGTCAAGAGTGCTTCTTTCTTCTTCGCGAGAATGGTTCATTTTCTCCATGTTGTCCACTTCGCGCAGCATGGCCTGATATTCCCGCGTGTTGACGACCTGCATGAGCTTGTTCTTGCTTTTTTTGATTTTTGCCGCGTCTTCTTCAATTTCCTGTGCTATGCGTTTTTGTTGTTCCGCAAGATGGGAAATTTTTTCCAGAAGGTGCTGACGCTGGACTTCGCTTTTGTCAACGCGCTGTTCCAGTTCCATAATTTCGCGGGGCGTTTTCTCCACGTCCTGACGGACGGCAAAAATGGCATCATCCACTTTCTGAAGTTCAACCAGTTGTTTTATTTGTTCAAAATAAATAGAGTCTCCCATATTACCTCCTCATCATGAAAGAACGAGCGGACGGAGCGGGGATGAAGACGGCACGAAAAATACCGTCAGCGGCGCAAGCCGTTCCTGAAGCGTCAGGCACAGGCGGCGTGTCATTTCTTCTTCAAGGCTGTGATGCCCTGCGTCCAGAAGACAGATCTCCGCCGCGAGGGCCGTGTGGTATTTGACATCGCCGGTGATAAACAGTTGCGCGCCCTGGTTGACGGCGTTTTCCAGCAGGGAAGAGCCGGACCCGGCGCAGTAGGCGAGGCGCGTCACGGCCTTGGGCGCGGGGCCGCAGAGCGCGCTGGTGGAAAGATCGACATGTCGTGCCAGGGCGCGCGTGATTTCCTCAAGGCTTTGCGGACAGGGCAAATCCCCAGCAAGTCCGAAGCCTGGGGGCAGGGCGCCTTCCCGGAGAGGGGGGGCCGTTGGCTCAAGCACTCCGAGATTGGTGAGATTGAATTCCCGGGCCAGCCATCCGGCCGGTCCGTCGGGATTGGCGTCCAGCGTGGTATGCGCGGCATAGAGGGGCACATCCGCGGCAAAAAGGAGACGCAGAACCTCGTAATAGACGTCAAGGCGTTTGGGCAGATCCGGCTTGAGGGCCAAGGGATGATGACTGACAATGACGTCCGCGTTTTTTTCCAGCGCGCGGCGGATGGATTCCGGCGTGGGGTCCAGGCACAGGGCGAGGGAAGACGCCGCAGTTCTGCGGGAAGTCACCTGCAGGCCCGAAGCGTCCCATGGCGCGGCGATGGAGAGAGGAGCAATTTTTTCAATGGCGGAAAATAGTTCACTCAGTTGCATGGGCCCCTCAACAAAAATGTTCGCGCAGATGACGCACGGCATTGACAAAAAGCATTGTCCCGGGCGGATTCAACTCGCCGCGCGTCCAGCCGGGATGGTTGGTGACGTGGTGGAAGGCTTCAGGATGGGGCATGAGCCCGAACACGCGTCCGGTGGGATCCGTAAGGCCGGCAATGGCAAGGGGGGATCCGTTGGGGTTGTGGGGGTACTCCTGCGTGGGTTCGTCGTTTTCCGGATCGGCATACTGCAGCGCGATGTGCCCGTCCGCGGCAAGACGTTCAAGGCAGTCCGCATCGCGGGCGACGAGTTTGCCTTCCCCATGGCGCACCGGCATTGCCAGCAGGGGAAGATTTTTTGTAAAAATGCAGGGGCTTTGCCGGTTCGGCAAAAGGCGCACCCAGCGGTCTTCAAACCGTGCGGAATCATTGTGCCCCAGGGAAACCTGGCGCTTGAAACGCTGCCCGCCCAAGGCGGGCAGTACCCCCAGCTTGACCAGCAGCTGGAAGCCGTTGCAGATGCCCAGAACAAGTTTTCCCTCTGCCAGGAAGCCCTCCAGGACATTCAGAAGCGGCCTGCCGTCGCCAAGACGCAGATAGCGCCAGCGCATGGCGGCGGTTTGCGCGGCGCCCAGATCGTCGCCGTCCAGAAACCCGCCGGGAAGAATCAGAAAATGGTAATCTTCAAGGCGCGTCCGGCCCGCGACAATATCGGCGAAATGCGCTATGTCGGCTCTGTCGGCGCCTGCAAGGCGGGCGGTATGGGCTGTCTCCAGATGCGAGTTGGTGCCGTAGCCTGTTATGACAAGCGCGTTGACTGCCATGAAAAAAATTCCCCCAGCGCTGAAACCTCAAAGGATATATTTACTACATGATTTATGGGGGATAGTCAATGCTGGCAAAAAAAATCATTTTGGGGTAATGTCGACAGGATATAAAATAACGCTCTAAAATTCGGGCGACTGCCGTTGAATTTTCGGATTCGGTTTCGCCGCCGCGAGGGAGGGGCATGAAAACAAAATACATTTTTGTCACGGGCGGCGTTTTGTCCTCTCTGGGCAAGGGGCTTGCGTCGGCCTCACTGGGGGCGCTTTTGCAGACCCGCGGCCTTTCGGTGACAATTCAGAAACTTGATCCCTACATCAACGTGGACCCGGGTACCATGAATCCGTTCCAGCACGGGGAAGTCTTTGTGACGGACGACGGGGCCGAAACGGATCTTGATCTCGGCCATTACGAGCGATATCTGAATGTGCCCATGTCCCGCAAGAACAACACCACCTCAGGGGCCATTTACAACAGCGTTATCGCCAAAGAGCGACGGGGCGACTACCTGGGGGGGACAGTGCAGGTCATTCCGCATGTGACCGACGAGATCAAAGCCACCGTGCTCTCCCTTGCCGAGGGCGACAACGCGCCGGACGTGGCGATTATTGAAATCGGCGGCACGGTGGGCGACATTGAGGGCCTGCCTTTCCTGGAAGCCATACGCCAGTTGCGTTCCGAACTCGGCCGGGACAACTGTCTGAACATCCATCTCACCCTTGTTCCCTATCTGCGCAGCGCTGGCGAGCACAAGACAAAGCCGACCCAGCACAGCGTCAAGGAGCTGCTCTCCATCGGCATTCAGCCGGACATCATTCTCTGCCGCTGTGAGCGGAGCATACCCGAGGAAATGCGGCGCAAGATAGCCCTGTTCTGCAACGTGGATCAGGATGCCGTTTTCGCGGATGTGGATGTGGATAATATTTATGAGGTCCCCCTGAAATTTTACGAGGAGGGTTTTGACCAGAAAGTCGCCATTATGCTGCGTCTTCCGGCGCGCAACGCGCATCTGGAAGCTTGGGAAAAGCTTGTGCGCGGCTGCGCCGAACCAGGGGGCAGGGTGACTGTCGCCATTGTCGGAAAATATGTGGAATTGAAAGAGGCGTACAAGAGCCTGCACGAAGCCCTGAATCACGCGGGCGTCGCCAACGGGGCGGCCGTTGATCTTGTTTACGTCAATTCCGAGACGGTGGACGAGGCCAGCGCGCCGGCGGCCTTGAAAGGCTGCGACGGCGTTCTGGTGCCCGGCGGTTTCGGCTATCGCGGCGTGGAAGGCAAAATCGCGGCTATCCGCTACGCCCGGGAAAAGGGAGTGCCGTTTTTTGGAATCTGCCTTGGCATGCAGTGCGCCGTCATTGAGTTTGCGCGTAACGTGGCCGGACTGGACGACGCCAGTTCCGAGGAATTCAACCCCCTTTGCGCCCATAAAGTCATTTACCTGATGACCGAATGGTATGATTTTCGCGCGAAGAATATGGAGAAACGGGATTCGGGGAGCGACAAGGGCGGTTCCATGCGTCTCGGCGCCTATCCCTGCAAAATTTTGCCGGACACAAAGGCTTTCGAGGCCTATAAGAAATCTCTTGTGGAGGAGCGCCACCGCCACCGCTATGAATTCAACAATGCCTTCAAGGAATTGCTGGCGGGAAAGGGCATGGTCTTCAGCGGGCTGGCTCCGGACGATTCTTTGGTGGAAATCATGGAGCTGCCGGACCATCCCTGGTTTGTGGGCTGTCAGTTTCACCCGGAATTCAAGTCGCGCCCCATGGATGTTCATCCCCTGTTTCGGGAATTCATCCGGGCCGCGAAAAAATTCGCCAGGCAACATGGCACGGGAAAGGCCACCTGACACAGCCGGTCCCCGAAGGGCTGGCTGTGTGTCTCATGGAACAGGATTGTTGACGCAATGCTGCGTCAAAATTGGAATCAGGTGTACTGCGGTTCGTTTTCCTTGATGATTTGAAAGGCTTTCATGGCCTTGACCGTGCCGGCAATACCCTGATATTTCTCCACGCCCGCCACGGTGCAGGAAAGCAGATCCTCAACGTCGGTGTCAAGGGCCAGCACATCGCCAATCTGCATGCGCAACAGCTGGTTGCCGGTGATGGTGGTATTGCCGAAATGCACTCTGAGTTCTACCGGCGTTTCCATGATGCGTTCTTTCAGGCGGGCCACCCAGGCGTGATCCACTTCCAGGCGCTCGGTCTGGAAACTGGCGTGGAGTTTGGAACGGATGGGTTCTATGGTGGCGTAGGGCAGGCAGATGACCATGGAACCCAGGGCCGTGTCCAGCTCCACCTCAAAGGAGATGACAAGCACAACGTCGCTCGGCGGCACGATGGCCGCGAACTGCGGGTTGATTTCACTGCGCACGAGTTCCAGTTTCACGTCGTGGACCGGCCGCCAGGAATCCTCCATGTTGTCCAGGGCGATTTTGACGATTTTGTCCACAACGCACTGCTCGATGCGGGTGAATTCCCGGCCTTCGATTTTCGGCTGCGAGCTTGCGCCGCCGAAGATATTTTCCACCAGGGCGAAAACAAGGCGCGAGTCCACAACAATAATGGCGTTGCCGCGGAGCGGCTCCATTTTGAAAATATTGATGGACGTCGGCACGGGAAGGGAGCGGATGAACTCTCCGAATTTCGTCATGTCAATGGAAATGGGATTGAGTTCCACGCGTTTGCGCACGGCGTTGGACAGGGCGTTGGTGCAGAGGCGGGCGAAACGGTCATTGACGATTTCCAGCACAGGCATGCGGCCGCGGATAATCCTGTCCTGATTGGTAAGATCAAAGGTCACAATGCCGGAATCGTCCTCCGGAACTTCCGGTTCCGTGTCGATCTCCCCGCCGGAAAGTCCGCGCAACAGGGCATCCACTTCATCCTGCATCAGAACTTTGTTCATGCTTTCCCCATCATGTTTTGCAGTGACCGCTGACATCAGCATTCTGCAAAAAAGATGCCGGTTTTGCAACTTTACTTTGCTCACGGAAAACGGATAGAATTTCTCCATGAAAATACGCATTGTTACCACGGACGCGCCTGCGGTGGAACTGGAAGCCGCGCCGGGAACGCCGTTCTCGCAGGCCGTCTGGCTTTCAGGGCGGGTCGCCCCCGTGCCTCTTTGCGCGGGTTTGGGCCGCTGCGGGCGCTGCCGCGTGCGTTTTGTCCGCAATCCTCCTTTGCCGCTGCCGGCGGAAGAGGAAGTGCTCTCCCGGGAAGAATTGGGAATGGGCTGGCGTCTGGCCTGCCGCCGTCAGATTTCTGACGACAATGCCGCTTTTCTGGAGATTGAGCTTCCGCAAACCTTGCTGCAGGACCGGGCGGACAGTGTGGACGCAGTAGCGGCCCGGCCGGAGGCGGGGGAAGGGACGGATGTCATGCCGCTGTTTCTGGCCGTGGATGTGGGCACCACATCCGTGCAATGGATCGCCCTTGCTGCGTCCGGGCGAAACAGGGGAAGCGCGGTCGCGCGGGGGGCATTTCTGAATCCCCAGGCAGGGGCCGGGGCGGATATCATGTCCCGACTGGCTTTTGCCGCCAAGCCCGAAGGACGCCGCCTGCTCTCAAGCCTTGTGCGGGAGGCGCTGCGTCGCGTGATCGCGCGGCTTGCGGAGGGAGCGGGGCGGGTGGATCGCGTCTGCCTTGCCGCCAACACGGCCATGACCGACATTTTTCTGGATCGCGACGTGAGCGGCCTCATGGCCGCGCCCTACCACACAGGCCACGACGGGAACGAAGTGGCGCGTCTGCCCGATTTGCCGCCCGTTTACATACCGCCCCTGCCCGCTCCCTTTGTGGGCGGGGATGCCGCCGCCGCCCTGCTGTCCCTGCTTCACGCCGGAATGCCGCGTCCCTTCGTGCTGGCTGATATGGGAACAAATGCCGAAATGGCGCTTGTCACGGCGTCGGGAGGGGTGTTTATGACGAGCGCTCCCCTGGGGCCAGCGCTGGAGGGGATCGGCATGGAATGTGGACGTCTCGCGGGGCCGGATGCCGTGACAAGATTCTCCCTCTCGCCCGTCGGGCTTGAGGCCTTTACGGCGGGCATCGCGCGCGGCATCAGCGCCACGGGGTATATTTCCCTGCTGGCGCTGCTCCGTCGTATCGGCCTGCTGGACGAGAGCGGGCGTTTTGCCGAGGCCGGGGTCTGCGTCATGCCGCTCGCGCGCCGGATCTCGGCCAGCTTTGTGCGGGAGCGCGGGCGGCTTCGACTGCCGCTTCCCGGCGGTTTGTGGCTGTCCGCCGGGGATGTGGAGGAAGTTCTCAAGGTCAAGGCCGCTTTCGCGCTGGCCTTGGAAAAGCTGCTCGCAGCGGGTGGCGTGGCGGGTCGGGACGTGGAGCGGATCTGCCTGGCCGGTGCCTTGGGGGAATACGTCAGCGGCGAAGACATGGTCACGCTTGGCTTCGTGCCGCGAGGGCTGCCCGTGCGCGCCGTGGGCAACGCCGCCTTGGCCGGAGCGGCCCTGTTGGCCCTCAAACCTGAAAAGGGCGCGGCGCTTGCGCGGATATGCCGGAAGGCACGGCAGATTTTTCCGGCCCGGGATGCGGCCTTTCAGCGCGAGTATCTTGAGCGCTTCGGTTTCGGTAACAGCGATTTTGCCGCCTCCGGCGGACAGGCGCGAGCCGGTGGCGAATCCAGGCATTCATAAGCGGCGCGAGGCGCGGGGAAACGCGCCTTTTCCGCCCCTGCCTCCGGCGGCGCGCCAGACGCTCGCCCTGTTGCCGGAAGCCCTCGAACGCGTGCGTCCCCTGAGCGCCGCGCAGAGACGCGCCCTGCCCGAAGACGCGGCGGAACTCTCCCGCCTGCTGACGGCGGAAAGGGTGGCGTTGCGCCGTCCGTACTGGTTGTCTCCCGCTTTTGCCAGCGCCTATTTGTATTATTTTTTGCCCTGGAACCTTTTGCGCCTGGCGCGTCTGTTTTCGTCCCTGCCCCTGCCCGATCCGTGTTCAACCGGACCCGGCGGGGCTCTGCTTGTTGATGTCGGTTCCGGCCCGCTCACGCTGCCCATCGCGCTCTGGATGGCCCGCCCTGACCTGGAGGATGCGCCGTTGGGCGTTTTTGCCCTGGACAGCGCGCCGCAGCCCCTGGAGTTGGGCAAGGCACTGTTCAGAACCCTGGGCGAGATGACCGGACGGCGCGTCTGGCCCCTGCATACGGAACGGGGGCGCATCGGCCGCCTTGGGTTGTTCGCCCGCGGACTGAACCGTCGCTTTGCCGGAGGGCATAAGCGCCCCTGGCTCGTCACGGTGGCCAATGTGCTCAATGAGCTCCACGCCCGCCCCGGCCGGAAACGAACTTTCAGCAAAATCCCGGGGGATGACGGAGTTTTCGCTCCCCTGGACGACGGGACGCCCGCGGCTGACATTCTGCATTCCTTTTTCCCGTTGCCCGCCGCGCGCGGACCGGAATCCCCGGCTCTTCTGGCGGTGGAACCGGGCACGCGTCTGGGCGGAAGAACAATCATGGCCCTGCGCGAGCGGGCGGTGGAAGGCGGACATGCCCCTTGCCCCCTGCCCCCACAGCGCCGTCTGCCCTCTGCTGAAAATCAGGGGCCGCTCCTGGTGCCATTTCACCTTTGACTGCGCCGGTGCGCCGGACTGGCTTGAGCGGCTTTCCGAGGAAGCCGGCCTTGTCAAGACTTCGCTCAGTCTCTCCTTTCTTCTGCTGCAACGGGACGCAATGGCACGGGAGGCCGGCAAGCCGTCCGGCGGCGGACTGAACACGGAAAATCCGGCCGCGGGACATGCGGCGGCCGAGGCAAGGGTGCTTTCAGCACCCTTTGCCGTGCCCGGCCTTGGGGGCAGGGCGCGGTACGCCTGCTGCGCGAAGGGGCTTTTATTGCTGGAAGACGCGGCTGACCTGGCCCAAGGCGAGCTGCTCCGCGTCCGCCTGACGCAAAACGCGCCGCGCGACGCCAAAAGCGGAGCCCTGATCGTCCGCTCGCGACCGCCCGTGCGCTGATTGCGAAATGCACCGCTTTTTCGTATTCTCCCCGGCGTCGGGTGTCATACGGCTGGCCCGTGTGAGCGGGTCACTGAAAATCGGCGGTCCAAAAAGGAGAAAACCGTGAAACGCATTGTGTTCGTGCTTTGTTTGGCTGTGCTGTTCGGCATGGCGGATGGCCTGACAGGATCTGTCCCGGCCGTGGTGCCGGCGAAGGTAATTGCCCTGCCCAAACCTGTCATGAGCGGAGGCATGCCTCTGATGGAGGCTCTTTCCAAGCGCAAAAGCACAAGAGAGGTCAGCGGCAGGCCCGTCAGCGAGCAGGATTTGAGCAATCTGCTCTGGGCCGCGTGGGGCGTTAACCGTCCGGACGGCAAGCGCACAGTGCCCACGTCGAGAAACAGGCAGGAAGCGGCGCTTTTCGCGGTGCTGGAAAGCGGCGTCTGGCGCTATGACGCGGCCGGCAACACCCTGGTTCAGTTTGCGCCCGTGGACGCGCGCTCCCGCTTCGGCGGCGCACCGCTGACTCTGGTGTACGCGGCCAGGGCGGGCGATGATGCGGGCGGCATGCATGTGGGTTCCATGTATCAGAATGTCGGCCTGTATTGCGCGTCCGTCGGGCTGCGCAATGTGGTCAAATCAACCGGCAGGGACGCGCTTGACTCAGTGCTCAAACTGCCGGCGGACTACAAAACCTATGTCGTGCACTCAATAGGCTGGCCCAAGTAAGTGTTTATTCTGCTGCTGGCCCTGCTCGTCTTTTTCTATCTGCTTTGCAGGGTCGTCCTCCCGCTGCCGGTGAACGGATGTCTCAAGGCGGCGGCGGGAGGGCTGCTTTTTGTTTTTTCGCAGCAGCATTTCTTCTACCGTTATGTTCTGGGCAGCATGGCCTCCCCCGAACTGCCCTTCCCGGCGCTTCTGCTTTCGACGGGAATCTTCGTTTTTCTGCTTTTTCTGTTCCTGCTGGCGCTGTGCGGGGACATTGCGGGAGGGGCAAGATGGCTGACAGACCGCTTGCGCGCCAGGACGCGCGGCGCCTTTTCTCCGGGCAGGCGGCAGGCGATACTGACCTGTCTGGCCGCCTTTCCCGCCGTTTACGGCGTGCGCAGCGCTCTGGCCGTGCCCGAGGTGCGCCGACTGGAAACGCGTCTGCCCGCTTTGCCCAAGGCCTTGGATGGCTTCAGGCTTGTGCAGATAAGCGATCTGCACGTCAGCCCGCTTCTGCACGGGCCGCGCGTTTGTTCTCTGGTGGAAAAGGTCAACGCTTTGAATCCTGATCTTGTTGTCCTTACGGGAGACATGGTGGACGGATTTCCGGACCGCCGGGCGGAAAGCGTCGCCTCGCTGCGGGATTTGCGGGCGCGTCACGGCGTTTTTGCCTGCGCGGGCAATCATGAATATTATGCGGATTTCAAAGCCTGGATGCGGGCTTTTCGGCTTCTGGGCGTAAACATGCTTTTGAACAGCCACAGCCTGCTGTCC
>JAISXC010000283.1 GCA_031270875.1 Desulfovibrio sp. | reverse complement strand
CATGGGGAAACTCCGTGGGCGTGGTGCCCGGTTTGATGGGTTGCATTACACTTCCATCAAAACGGAGTTCCCCTTTACTTTCAAGGGGAGATTGTCAGATCAAATCGCGACTACCCCAGTTCAAGCGGCTCTGCGGGGCCGCTTTTGTCACTTTATCCAGCCGCGCTTGATGCCGATATGGACGCCACCATTATGCGATTTGATCTATTTCTGGCGTTTCAGGTAAAAGCCGTATGCCGCGAGACATATGCCGAATATGCCGAATATCGCCCATGTCGCCGTCATTTAACTATCCTCCATGGTAAGGAATATGGAGACGACCAAAAAACCTATTCCCATCCATAATCCGAGTTGACTGTCCTGAAATACGCCGATTGCCAAGCTGGCAACGCCAAGTTTTTCAAGAATGTCCGTCAGGCGCTTGAGTCTATTTTTGAACTTCATGCCGCCTCCAGTCAAGTGATAAGCATTTTTACGGCGCCTGTCCATCCTCTCAACCGCAGGCCGCGACACCTCGAGCATGACGGCCTTGGCGGCGGTGGATTTGTTCTGCTGCTCAATTGAATAATTTCGAGGCAGCATACCCAGTTGGTACAGCATGAAGCACTTGCTTCGTTTGCTTAAATCAGCTTCGGCGCTTGAAGCACTCGCTTCGTTTTTGAAGCACTTGCTTCGTTTGCTTAAATCAGCTTCGGCGCTTGAACCAACGGCAGGAAAAAAGCTCAGTTATTTCGTGGTGGTAAAATGCCCTTTTTTCAGGGCCCTTTGTGGGAAACGCTTTGCTTTTTTCCGATAAAAAGAACATTTTTCCCACGTCAATAAAACGGCGCAATCGGAAAAACATGATGAGTGCCGTAAAAGCGTTGTGGCTGTAGGGAAATCCGTTTTCCCACTTTTGTATTTGAAAGTCACATAAGAGGTATTATGTAAACTTGTCTTTACCACTATTTATACAATAAATACCTATTGACAATATTTTAATTATACAATATTATATTTTTGCACTAAGTCAAGGAGGTAATTGTTATGGTTATACCTGCGGAATGGCCTGCCATTGGGATGACCCTTGAAGAGGCGGCGGGAGCGTTAAGGGTTGATTCTAAAACGCTCCGTCGCCTTATCAAAGAGGAAGGTTTTCCGGCTCGCAAAGTTGGCGTTGGCTGGCGCATTGACCCCGATGCCGTGAAAAGGTGGCTGGCGGAACGCCCTGGTCAGGATGAATTGGACGGAGAATAACAAAATCAGCCCGGCAGGGAGGCCGTGAACTTCCCTACCGGGCCTAACCCGAATTGCATGGAGGTGCAATCATGGCTGAATCAAAAGTAACAATGAACAATGGCGACGGCAAGGGCAAGGTTCTCTGCAACGTGAAAGAGGTCAGGACATTATCCCTGCCGCGTTCACTACGCCACGGGTATAAAGAATGTCTGCTACTGGACGCGAAAGGGCTTGTCTATTTCTTGCAGGACTTTGCCGCCATGGTGCCGGATGCGGATTTGGTGATTCGTGATGAAGCGTGGTACGGTATGCAGGTTGTCCTTGACCTGCTTCTGGACAAGATTGAAATCGGTATGGGATGGTATAATTTTCCCATGAGCGCGCCTGACGACGGCGATGCCCCCGCCCTGGCGGAAAGGGAATAGCCATGTCCGCCACAAAACCGCTTGACCGCGAAAGCATTTACGCCAAACTGATGTTGCTTTCCTACGCTGTGGGCACTATGGAAGACCACAGAGTAGACCTTGACGATACTGTCTGGTTTGCTATGGCCATTATGCTGTCAGATATAGCAAGGGAAGTCTGGCCGAGGTGGAACGAAAAGCAACATAGCCCTGTGAGCGCGGAATAAACGCACGCCACGGCACAAGCCACAACAAAAAGCCCTCGCTTCTTCGGGAACGGGGGCTTTTTCATGTCATAATATATGACAACAATGTGACATAACTACTTTTTCCGGCGTATTTATGAAGGAATAAACGGATAAATATCAAGCGCATGGGGGGGGGAAAATCCTCGCACGCCCTGAAAACATGGAACCCCTGTGCTCTTAGATTTTCTCTTGTCCAATTCCCGAATTTTTTGGTTAGATGAACGGGCCTAAGTTTAACTTTAGGACGTCCCATGGGTGGTGGATTCAAGTCGAGCCTTCATCGTTCTTCACATCCCTTATCTTAAAAAACTTGTACAGTCCTTGTACAAAATGCCCTGAAAACAAAAAAGGCTTTCGGTGATTTCCCGGAAAGCCTTGCTATTCCTGGTGGGCAGTACAGGACTTGAACCTGTGGCCCCCGCCTTGTAAGGGCGGTGCTCCGCCAACTGAGCTAACTGCCCGGAACAAACATCCAGAGCGCATATTATGCAGCTTTTTATGTAACACTATCTCCGTAAAAACGCAAGGGTTTTTCAGCCAGCGCGACCATGTCGGCGCGGAGTTTCTGTCTCAGGGCCTTGGCGCGTCCTGTTTCGCGCATGATCATATCCACTTGGCGCGTGTGGATAAGCAGATACCCCAGCAAGCGAATTTTTCGCAGTGTCGTCTCCGCGTCAAACCCCTCAGCGGCGGCAAACAACGCGTCGCTTTTCACGTCCGTGCGAAAACCGTTCTCCTCCAGCAAGGAAGCGATCATCGCGGCGCGAAGATGGCGGCGCTCGCGATCGGCCGCTCCTCCCTTGAACTGGAAACTCACGAAATTCTCATGGCGATTCTCGTCCGCCAGACACTCCACCGTGCAGAGATGGTAGCCGTACCGGGCCTGAAGAATCATATAGCGCGCCGAGATAATGAAAAAATTTCTGTCCGTCATGACCGTGGGCGCGGCCTCCTCTAGTTCCGGGTTCATTGCGCTTTCAAACACCAGGCTCATAAAACCGGCCGCCCCGGCTGCCGGCGGGCCGGCCCAGGGCACGGCCGTCATTCCGTCCCACAGGGCCAACATGGGGACGCTGGCGATCTCGGCGATATCCACCACCGGCCCTGTCACCCGTTTTGTGAAACCACCCCCCATATCCACGACCCAGTACTGCAATTTCGCGCCCGCCTTGAGCTGCCTGCCAATGCGGCGCCCCACGCCGTCGTCGTCAAACATGACGCGTACGGCTTTTTCATGGCAAAAGCGGGTGACATCGTGCAGGCTCCGGCAATTTTCAGGCGTGAACTCAACGGAATCGGGATCAAGCAGATGCAGGGGAACCACCAGCCGCCCGATCTCCTGAAGCCGCCGCTGAACGGGGCTGCCCGCCATCAGATTGTCCGGTTCTCCGGCGGAGGGGACAATCTCCGGATGCTTTCCGGCAAAAACAACGGCTCGTTCTGCGTCAAGAGTCACTTCACCGGCGTTTTCAAGCAGCGCGCAAGCGTTTTTCAGGCTGAACAAGGCAGGCAGGCGATATTCCCTCGCGACGGAGGCCAGATGCCCGGCCATGCCGCCCGTCTCGCTCACCAGACCGACCGCGCGGGAAAGCAGCGTAGCCCAGCGCGGGTGAGCATGCCCGACCACCAATATCCCGCCGGCGGGAAAAGACAGCATGTCCGCCTGCTTTCGTCCCACAAAAACGGGTCCTGTCCCCACGCCGGGGCTTACCGGAACTCCCCCTTCGGCAAGGACAACAAGACCGGGCGGCAGAGCCGTTCCGTTTCTTGCCTCCTGCGTCGGAGCGCCGCGCGTGGACTCCCGCAAAGGGCGCGTCTGCAGGACCACCATGCGCCCGTTTACGTCATAAGCCCATTCCATATCCTGCGGCTCGTCATAATAGCTTTCTAGCGCAAGGGCCGTGTCCGCTATCCGCCGCGCCTGATTGTCGCTTATGGCTCCGGCGGAGGCTCCGCTGCCCCGGGTATTGTCCGCAAGCAATTTCTCCAGCAGACACGGTGGATTATCCCGGTTGAAAATAAAAACGTCCGGCGTTACGGTTCCGTCCACAACAGCCTTCGGCATACCCCGCACGGCGTTGAGCAGCACCTGCTCGCGCCCCTGCGCGGCGGCCACGGGATCGCGGCTGTAGGCGACCCCTCCCGCGCGCGCTTCAACCATGGAAAGCACACCGACGCACATGGGAGCGGCGTCATCGGGTATGCCGCGTTGGAAACGATAGGTCATGGCGGTTACCGAGTATTTGCTGGCGATTATTTCCTTCCACACGTCACAGGCTTCGTCCGGCGGCACGTGAAGTTCCGAGCGATATTGCCCGGCAAAAGTCACGCCCAGGGAATCCTCCCCCACGGCGCTGCTGCGCAGGGCAAGCAGAAGATCGCCGGTCTTTTCTTTCATGGAGTTCACGGCTTCCGTGATGGCCTTGTCCAGCTCCGGCGGCAGGGGCTCGGCAAGCACGCCGTGCTGCAAGTCGGTGGAGAGCCTGAAGACCTCGTCCAGATTATCCATATCCGTGGCGGCAATGCGACGGGCAAATCCCCCGTGAAGGTTGTTGTGCCGCATAAAGGCATAATAGGCCGATGTCGTCACGGCAAAGCCATCAGGCACGGGCAGTCCGAGGCGTGCCCGAACTTCTCCCAAATTGGCCATCTTCCCGCCCACCAGAGGCAAATCCGCGAGGCGTATCTCCGCAAGCGGCATAACGAGCGGGCCTTGCGCAGGCCCCGAATCGTTTCTCCCGACGTCCGCTATTTCAGTCATCCTGGCTGAAACGCGTTTGAAGGAGTCGTTCAGGGACGCATACCTGTTGTCCGAGAGAGCATTCAACTCCCTGACCATGGTTTGCACCGGTTCCGCGACCCTTTCAACGGCTGTCTGGAGGTATCCCGCCCCGAAGGGAGCGCCGCCCGCAAGGCGCTCCTCCATATCGCTCATGGCCTCCAGAGCTTTCTTGTTGGCGGAAAGCAGATGCCTGAAGCGCTCGCAGCGTTCCTGAAGGCGCTCCCGGAACGCCGCCTCATGAGCAGACTCCTCCCCGCGCCCATCGCCGACTGCGGGCTTGCCGCCGAACAGGCGGCGCAACAGCGACAACATCATCCTATACGGCGAAGCCGGCCGCCTCCTCCATTTTGGCCATCAGCTCGCTGATGGCCACAGGCTTCAACATATAATCATACGCGCCGATATCCATACCCTGCACGGCCACTCCCATGCAGGCATGCCCGGTAAGCAGAAGCACCGGCAGGCCGGGGACTTTATCCTTTATGCGGCGCAATGTTTCCAAGCCGTCCATGCCTGGCATGCGCACGTCCAGCACGACAACCTGAAACATTTCCCCGCCGGAGTTGAGGGCCGCATCCAGCATATCCAGCGCTGTTTTGCCGTCCGGAGCCGTGGCAATGCTGATATTGCGCCGGGCAAGGCGCTTCTCCATCAATTCCAGAAACTCCGTTTCGTCATCCACAAAAAGTGCCCGCATAAAAGCCCCTCATGTTTTTTCTATTCCGGCTGTTCCCCAGACGGCTCCTCCAAATCGGCGGGTCCTTCCAGAGGCAGCGTAATGACAAATTCAGCACCCTGGCCCGGGCTGCTTGCCACTTCAATGCGCCCGCCGAGTTTTTCCAGAATGGAATAACAGATGGCAAGTCCCAGCCCCGTGCCTTCGCCCACTTTCTTGGTGGTGAAAAACGGATCGAAAATATGCCGCCGCGTCTCCTCATCCATGCCGGGTCCGGTATCCTTGAAGGAAATACGCACCCCGTCTCCGCAGAACCCGGTCGCCACAGCCACTTTGCCGTCTCTGCCGACGGCGTCAATGGCGTTATCGATAATGTTGATGAAAACCTGTTCCAGTTGCGCCTGATCAGACAAAATGACGGGCAGATGGGGGTCAAACTCCTTGACGATTTCTATGTTGCGCGCCGCCGCCTCTGTTTTCAGCATTTCCATAGCCTGCTCCGCAAGGGAGTTCAGCAGTATCTCCGCCCGCCCCGGGTTCATGCGTCGCCCGAAACCCAGCATGCGCTGGGTGATTCCCTTGGCCCGGGCGACATGGCTTTCTATTTTGACGGCGCTCTCCAAGATGTCGCCATGACTCCGCATCACCGCCGAATCTTCGTCAGCAAGCAGATCGCGTATCCAGCCCGCGTTCTCCTGGATGAGCATCAGGGGATTGTTGATTTCGTGCGCCACTCCTGCGGCCATTTTGCCCAGCGCGGCCATTTTGCTTGACTGTAACAGGCGGGCGTCGATATGGGCCTGCTTTTCGTCCGCCGCGGCGAGGAAGTCGATCAAAAGACGCGAACACAGCAACGCGCCCGCGACCACAAGCCCCCCGCCAAGAATCACCAGAGTCACAATGAGCATCTTCAGCCGCTGCAGCGGCTGGAGGCTTTCCGTCACATCATCTTCCACGACAAGAAACCACCGGATGGCTTCCAGGGGCGCAACGGCCGCCAGCATCAGACCGCGAGGCCCCCGTATGGTGAAAGTTCTTATTTTGTCTCTGGAAAGCGCCGGGAGGGAGAAGTCCACCTTGTCCATTATCCTGCCGTGGAAGAGGCTCATGGTTTGCAGCACTCCCAGGTTATTGATCAAAAAGGCGTCGCTGTTGCGGACGGAATAAGCCCGCTCAAGCAGGGAGTCCACGGCGTCCATATCAATGGTGGCGCGCAGGATAAAGCTGTGCTCGCCCGTATGCCGCAACGCTGCGATGATAAAATGGGGGACCTGACGGAAGCCCATAAACACGTCGCTGATGTGAATCCCTTTGCGCAGCGTTTCACCAAACCAGTGCTCGCCGGAATAATCGGCGTCGCGCAGATCATACGGCCCCACATAAGCCACATGATGCCCGTCCATGCCGATGATGCCCAGATCAGCGAAGGAATGACTGTTGTTCTGCATGATGGTGAAAATCTCGCCCAAACGGTCGCGGTTTTTCAGTTCCGCATACGGATGGGTGAACGCCAGGGTTTTTATCTGCGCCACCCGCTCCGCCATAAAGGTATCCAGCGCGCGGCGCTTGCTGTTTGTCAGGGCTTCGATGCCGGCGTTGATTTTTTCGTCATAGATGGCGTTGATTCTGTTCAGGCAAAAGAGGCCGAGACCGGCCAGAGGAGTGAGCGCCAGCAAAAGCAACGTCAACAGTATCCGCCTGTAAATTCGCCTGTATTCGCGGCGGGCGGTTTGAGATTTGGTCATGGCTGTGTTCCCGCTCCGGCGTTTCTCGCTCCAACGTGGACGGGCAAAGCCCGTCCGGTAAAAAGACTCCGGCAATGGGCAAGCATTTCCCCCCGTCGCGCGGCCACCTGCGCCGCATCCTGCATGATCATGTCAAGCTGGCGGGTGTGTATCGTCATATAACCGGCAACCGCCAGCAAATGATCCCCGTCCTCGGGCGTCATCCCTTCAAGGCGCGCCGAGACGGCGTCGTTGCG
>JAISXC010000270.1 GCA_031270875.1 Desulfovibrio sp. | reverse complement strand
CGGGCAACAAGGGGCGAAAACCGCCCGTTGCCGACGATGTCGCGGGCATTGGCAAGCACATGGCATGTATGCCGGATTTTCAGGTCAAGCGGGGCCGTGTCGCCATGCGCCTTGGCGCGCTCCAAGGCGGCGTAGTCCGCGAAGTGTTGCTCGTGTCGCGATATGTCCAGGTGTCGCCGCATGCGACATATTTACGCCGCGGCGTGGATGATGGCAAGTTTTGTCATGTTGCCGGAAGTAAAAACCGTGAAACTCACAAGGCCGCATCCGTGCGGCGCGCCAATAAGCTGCCGGGAGTGACGCCGAAGCGTTTTTTGAAAACAGCGACAAAGTGGCTGATGTTGTTGTAACCGACATCCCAGGCGCATTCGCTGACATTGACCGTTCCGGAAACGAGCAGATCATGCGCATACGCGAGGCGACAATTCAGACGATACCTGCCTATGCTGGTATTGAACAGGGTCATGAATCCCTGGCTCGCACGCAAGGGATTGATTCCGGCACGGGCGCAAAAGTTCTTTACGCTGTCCTTTGCGAGGAAACGGGATTCCAGATCTTCCTTCAATCTCTTCAACGCCGCTGTCTCCTGCGGGCTGAGCGGCAGCGCTGCGCGAGGCCTGCAACGGCAAAGGTTTTTTGCCAATAAGGAAAGAAGTTCCAGACAAGCCGCCCGCAAGCTGAGGCTCCCGATATCTTTATCTTTACGGGAGGCGATGATTTTTTTCGCCAATGCGAGACTTTCCGGGCAGGCGATGCCCTGTACCGCAACGAGAGAAAAAGGGTCAAATCGGTCCGCAGAGACGTTGAACGCCGCTTTGATTTTCTGCGATGCCTCCATACCGAAATTCGCTTCCAAAGCGCCGTCCTCAAGAAAAAATTCAAGATGGCAATGGGACGGACCTGCCTGCAAAACTGTTTCACAATGTATGCTTGCGCATTGCGCCGCAAAAAAATTGTTTCTGCCGCACTCATAGGCCGCAACGATGTCCCCATGCCGGACTTCTTCATAACATACGCTGCCGGAAAGGGTCAGCACAAAAACAATCACCGGCATGTCGAGATCCACGGGAAAACGACGGCATGTCCACACGGCCATCGGCCCGCATATGGAGAAGTGAATGCCCTTGAACGGCAGGAACAGCCTTGGAGGAGTCATCAACGTCATTACCAAAAAACCGGACAACAATCCCCACTTCGGCTTTGAACAGACCTTCGGTGATTATGAACAGTTTGGATCGAAGATCTACGCCCGCGTTCCTCTTGTAGAGGACAAACTGTATTTCGGCGTCAGCGGGGCGTTTGACAGCCGGGACGGGTACGCAAGAAACAAGTTCCTGGGCAGGAATATCGATTACCGGGAAAATTTCAGCGGCAGGACGCAGCTACGCTGGAATCGCGTCGAACTGCAAGGTGTCGGGAATTTTTACTGGAACGACGCCAACACTCTCAGGCAGGGCGGTTACGGAGTGGTCAATCTGAGTTCAAGCGTGAAAACGGATAACCTGACCTTCATGTTCTGGATCAACAACCTTTTTGACAAGCAATACAATACGGTGTGCTTCGAGCATCCTCTACATCCATCCTCACTGGTGGAGGTCGGAGCCCCGCGCACTTTTGGAGTGACGATCCGCGCGGATTTTTAGTCCGCGCAGCATAAACAAGGAGGAAACATGAAAACTCTCCCTCAAAACCTGCCGTCTTTCGGCCGCTTCTATTCCTGGTTCCGTAGCGGGATCGCCGGGCATTTACTGCTTTGCGCGGCGCAAGCCGGCGTTTTTTCCAAACTCACGCAACAGGGAAGCGCTGAAAGGCTTGCCGCCGAACTCGGTCTCCATCCCAATACCTTGCAATTTCTGCTTGATCTTCTTGTCGCTCTTGATTTGCTGGTGAAGGACGGCAGTGAATATTGCAATACCCCGGAGGCGACAAGCCTTCTGGCGGACAGTTCGTATGCCAATATTCTCTCTCTGCTTGCTGAAGTCCAGATGGGATTATTTGTTCCTTTGCAGTCATTGCCGCAATTACTGCGTGAAGGGCCGCCTCCCCTGAAACCGGAAGAAAGCATGCACTCGCTGCCGGAAGAAGTTTGGGCCGAATCGGCAAGGGGAGGCGCCGCCTGGGCCTTCAGGGGGGCCGGCGGCCAGCTCGCCAAAGAGCTGGCCAACCTGCCCGGAGCAAGGAATTTTTCCCGAATGCTTGATTTGGGGGGCGGTCACGGCGTGTTCTCCCTGTATGCGGCAACGATCCTGCCATCTCTGAGGGTTCAGGTATTCGACAGCCCTGCGGTTCTTGAGGTGCAAGACAATATATTGAGGAATATTCCCTTCAGGAGCGGGTAACCATCCTTCCGGGGAATTATCTGTCCGATCCCCTTGAAGACGGTTACGATCTCATTCTGGCGAGTTGCACCCTGAACTTGACGTTGGCCGATCAGACCACCGGCCATGTGGTGCGGAAAATATACAACGCTCTGAAGCCTGGAGGGTATTTTGTCAGCCTGCACGATTCATGGTCGGACATTCCCGAACCAGACCAGTGTTTCCCGGTGGAGTATCCAGTTTACTCCCTGCTTACCGGTTCCCCGGTGAACATGCCGCGCGGATTCATCGCCTCCCTGGCGCTGGAGTGCGGATTCCGGACGGTACAGTCAAAAGAATTCTGCCTCAACGCCGGAGTGCTTGCCCTGGACATAGCGCGCAAGGCAGGTATTTCTGAGCCTATCCCCTGAGGTGTCCCACGGGATACGTTCATGTTTCCCGTATTCTCGCAAAACAGGCATGGAAAAGCCGACGCGGGGCGTCGGCTTTGCTTCCCCGTTTTCAGAACTTCCCGGCCCGGAGCCCCAGGCTCCGGGAACCGGGAAATTGCGTGGGGAGGGGAAGTATCTGATGGCCCGCAAACAAGCCGGGCGCCGCGATTGCGGCGTCCGGACGATATTATGCAGCCATGGTGTCAATAAGTTCTTTCGCGCTGCTGTTGGCCGGATTTGTGCCGAGCACCGTTTCCAGATGCGGGCGGGCTTCGTCGCCCCGGCCAAGATAGATCAGGCATCCCGCCAGGGTCACGCGCACGGCTTCGATTTCCACGGCCGTTTCCAGAGCGGCTTCAAGATAATTGAGAATGTTTTCCACGCGCACGAGCTGGTAGGCTTCGCGCACGAGGCAATTGAGAGCCACCATGTTTCCGGGCGCCTTGTCGAGAGCCCTGGCAAAATGGGAAAACGCGTCCTCGTGTCTGCCCTGCTCCATATAGACAAGCCCTATCCCGCAGAGTGCCTTGTCGGACTCCTCAACAGCGGCGGCCTTCTGGTAAAGCACCAGAGCCTTGTCCAGTTCGGAACGCTGTACCGCCACGGTGGCGAGCCCCATGTAGGGGGCGGCGCTCTGCGCGTTGTTGCCGGCGGCCTTGCGGTAATATTCTTCGGCCTTGTCAAAATCGCCCATGAACAGATAGCATTCGCCAAGTTCCTTGTTGATTTCATAATCAAGATGCGAGTTCATAAATTCCTCCCCTGTGAAGGCAGTTTGTTCGGGTACGCCGGATGCGTCCTTGCAATGTGCCTTGGCTCATGCATTACATGTGCCAAATGACATAAATTCAATAAAATCAGTTGAGTTGTTCTTGGAATGTTTCCAGAGGCGGCAAAAAAGAGGAGGAAGGGAGAATTTCGCGCCAGAGGCATGACGCCGGCGGGTTGCCGGCTTCATGCCGGGCAGGAAATTTTTGCCGCGGGTTACCGCTGTTCCTTGATGCGCCGGAGCAGGAACTCAAGCGCCTCGCCGACGGTCATGCGCGACGTATCCACAAGCAGCGCGTCGTCCGCCGGTCTGAGGGGAGCTATGGCCCTGTTGCGGTCCATGTCGTCGCGTCTGCGTATCTGCCCGGTCAGTTCAGCCAGACTTATCGTCTCGCCGTGCTGTTCAAGGTCTTTCAAACGGCGTCCGGCGCGAACTTCCGGAGCTGCATCCAGAAAGAATTTAAAGCGGGCGTCGGGAAAGACGACAATCCCCATATCCCGGCCTTCGGCCACCAGCGGGGCCGCCTCGCCGATATTTCGCTGGGCCTTTTTCAATATTTCCCGCACGGCGGGAACGGCGGCGATACGCGCGGCCAGCAGGCCCAGCTTCTCGCTGCGGATTTCATCGCCGACGGGCAGGCCGTCGCAGCAGAGTTTTGTGGCCTTTCCCCTGCCGTCAAGGCTGAAGCGAACACCGGCGCAACGCAGACGGACGGCGTTTTCAGCGAGCTTTTCCGCCCCGGCTCCCAATCTGAGGGCCAGGCAGCGGAACATCGCCCCGGTGTCAAGATAGGCGATGGAGAGGTTTTCCGCCAGAAGACGGGCCAGGGTGGATTTGCCGACGCCCGCCGGGCCGTCCAGCGTTATGACGTTGAGACGCGTGTTCACTCTGCTGCCTCGCAATCGCGCGGGAGGCGTCCTACGGGCGCGGCCCGCTGAGGATATCCCGCATGGCCGCGAGAAAGGCGGCGTTCTCCCGCGGATTTCCCACGCTGACGCGCAGGTGTTCCGGCAGGTTGTAGCTGTTGAGGGGGCGGATGATAACACCTTTCTCCAGCAGCGCCTCAAAGCATGCCCTGACGGGCAGGGCGGTTGGAGGAAGCTGAAAGAGCAGAAAATTGGCGGAGGACGGCCAGACCTCGCAGCGCAGATCTTTCAGACCCCGCGCGATGGTTTTCCGGCCCTCGCGGACGGTTTTGAGGGTCGCCCCGCGAAAGGCGGTGTCGGCGAGAGCGGCAAGGCCGGCTTCTTCAGCGAGAATATTGACGGAAAAGGGCAGGCGGGCGCGCCAGTAGTATTCCGTTGCGGCCTGCGGCAGGACGCCGTAACCGAGTCTGAGGCCGGCCAGACCATAACTTTTGGAGAATGTGCGCAAAAATACGACGTTTTCCGGCAAAACGCCGGAGGCCAGCAGGGAGGACGCCGCCTCGTCATCCGCAAAATCAACATAGGCCTCATCCACGATCAACAGGCAGCGCGGAGCGATTTTGGCAAGGCGTTCGGACAGGTTTTCCACAGCCTCCCGCGGCGGGCAGTATCCGGAGGGATTGTCCGGCGTGGTGATGAAAACAAGCCTGGTTTCCGCGTCTGCCAGTTTGAGCAGGGCATCAAAATTGAATGAAAAGTCGTTTTGCCCGGTGTTGAGCGGGCAGCGGCGTATCCGTACGCCGCTGATTCGGGCCTGTATGGGATAAATGCTGAAACAGGGCTCGAAGCAGACAATGGCGTGCCTGCCCGGTTCTACAAAAAGCCGGATGAGCAGGTCGATGATTTCGTCAGAACCGTTGCCCACGGCAATGCGGCCGGGGCTCACACTGTGCAGATCGGCGAGCGCCCCGGCAAGGCGCGGATTTCCACTTTGCGGATACCGGAAGGCAAAGGGCGCATAACGCCGTATCGCCTCCAGCGCGAGGGGTGAAGCCCCCAACGGATTTTCGTTGCTGGCCATTTTGATGACCTGGGACAGTCCGTATTTTTGCCGGATTTCCGCTATGGACAGACCTGGCGAGTAGGCGTCAAGCCGTCGTATCTCCGGGCGCGCGCTGAGTTGCGACATTCTTTCTCCTGAAGGCTTCGCCCCCTCCGGCGGCGTTGAGCTTGGCGGCTGCGCCACATGTCGCGTTCTTGCCCGGATTGCCTCGGCGAACGCCGTACCACCGGGAAGACCGTTCAAGCCGCGGGCATTTTGGGGCGTATGGTCAGAACCGGCATCGCCGCGTTTTTGACCACTTTTTCCGCGACGGAGCCGAAGAGAATGCGGTCGATGCCCTTGCGGCCGTGTGTGCCCATAACGATGATATCCACATTCTCGTCATGGGCGCGGTTGAGGATTTCCTCCGCCGCGTAGCCGACAAGAACCTGGCTTGTGGCCTCGACGTCGGAAAAATATTCCGCCACAAAATCCTCCATGGATTTTTCCGCGCCGGTGACTATTTCGCCCACAAAGTTTTCAATGGTGTTCGGCGGCACGTGAAAACCCACATACTGGCTCAGGGACGGGGCCGTATAGACGACAAGAACTTTGGCCTTGTGCGTTTTGGCCAGCAAGGCCGCGTATTCGGCCACAAATTTGCTGTGTTCCGAAAGATCCACGGCGCAGAGTATTTTTTTTATTTCCGGCATAGGACAACGCTCCGTTTTTTGCGGCGCGGGCTGAAAAACGCGCTCCGCCGCGCCATGACGATTCCCAGAATACGCAACATCGAAGTTTTTTGCAATGGACAAGAGCATATTCACAGATTACTGTGGAAAAAAGGCAATTTTTTCCCCCGCCGCTGACCCAAGAGCGCTATGCCGGATTTTCCGGACTTTGGCAGAAAATTTGCATAGTATTCATCGGAGCGCCAACCCTGGAGGCCATTATGAAAATACGTCCTGACCAGTTGAACATCCTGCCGCCCGCGCAAGGGACGACAACGGCCGCGCCGGGCGGGCAGACAAAAACATCCAATGTCTTTGGTGACATTTTGGCTGAGGAACAGCTCAGGGCCAATGCCGAACGCGGCGACAGCGCGGTCGCTCCGCCTCCGCCGGGGGCGGGTCGGACGGATCTTGTCCGGAACATGCTTTTGGAAGGATCTGAGGAGGGAAGACCCGTCAACCCCGAGGACGCCGTGCTCAACGAGGCCTTCAGCCAGGTTTCGGGAACGCTGGATGCGCTGGACAAGTACAGCGTATCCCTCGGATCCGCCCGTTCCCTGAGGGAGGCCCATTCGCTGCTGGACGACATTGGCAGCAGGGTGGCCGGTCTTGAAAAAGACGCCGGCACGCTGCGCGCGCAGTATCCGGCGCTGGATTCCCTGCTCAACGAGCTGAAGATAATTTCGGTAACGGAAAAAATAAAATTCAACCGCGGCGATTATCTGCCTGAGTAATCGCGCGGGAAGGGTATTTGAAGCCGTGCAATCCAGGGCTTGCACGGCTTCATTTATTCTGGTGCGCCGGCCGCCGCAGTTTCGGCCTTCATGCGAGGCCGTCCCTGAGCTGCTTTTCAAAATAGCCGATGGTTTTTGTGAGTCCCTCCCGGAGCGGCACGGCAGGCTCCCAGCCAAGTTTCTCGCGCGCGAGGGCGATATCCGGCCGCCGCTGCTTCGGGTCGTCATGGGGCAAGGGCTTGTGGGTGATGGAAGAACGGCTGCCGGTAAGCTCCATCACCTGTTCCGCCAGATCCCGTATGGAAAATTCGTCGGGGTT
>JAISXC010000257.1 GCA_031270875.1 Desulfovibrio sp. | reverse complement strand
CAGCGCGGCCAGGGTGGTCATCAGAATGGGGCGCAAACGCAGAAGGCACGCCTTGCGTATGGCCTCAAGCGGAGGCAGGCCCTCATGACGTTCGGCCTCAAGGGCGAAGTCTATCATCATGATGGCGTTTTTTTTCACAATGCCGATCAGGAGGATTATGCCGATAATGCCCACGACGCCGAGTTCCATGCGTGCGGCGATGAGGGCGAGCAACGCTCCTACCCCGGCCGAGGGCAGGGTGGAAAGTATGGTGAGCGGATGAATATAGCTTTCGTACAACACGCCGAGCACAATGTACATGGTCACCACCGCCGCCAGTATGAGCCAGAGCTGATTGGCGCTGGAACCCATGAATGCCTCGGCGGCTCCCTGAAAACGCGCCCGCAGGGTGGCCGGCAGGCGGGTCAGGGATTCCCGCGCGGCATCCGCGGCCGCGCCGAGAGAAAACCCTTCCGCCACGTTGAAGGAAATCGCGGCAGTGGGGAACTGCCCCTGCCGGGCCACTGCCATGGCCGCGGGGCGCTCTTCAATCCCGGCCAGGGCGGTCAGGGGGACGGGGCTGCCTCCCGCGCCGCGCACGTAGAGATTCTCCAGGCTGGAGGGGGAGGCGCGGAAGCGCGGGGCGACTTCCAGCACAACCTTGTACTGATTCGTCTGGGTGAAGATGTCGGAGACGAGGCGCTGCCCCAGGGCGTCATAGAGGGCATTGTCTATGTCGCTCATGCTGACGCCCAGACGTCCGGCCGTGTCGCGGTTGATGTTGAGCCAGACCATGCGTCCGGGTTTCTGCAAATCGCTCGCCACATGCTCAAGCTCCGGGCGGGCGCGCAGCTCCGCGACAAGACGCGGAATATTCTCCTGCAGCTCCCGGTCTGAAATGGCCTCCACAGTGAGCTGGTACTGGCTCTGCGTCACGCGGTCCTCAATGGTGAGATCCTGCACGGGCTGCAGGTGCAGGCGCAGGCCCGGCAGATCCAGGGCCTTTTGCATCAGGCGGCGGGCTATGGCGGGGGCGCGCCCGTCACGCGCGCCGAGGGGCTTGAGAGACACCGTCAGCCGTGAGGTGTTCATGCTCGGGTTGACGCCGTCCACTCCCACAAAAAAGACCACGTCCGCCACTGCCGGATCGTCCAGCAACACGCCGGCGATCTCCCGCTGGCGATCGCGCATGGCCGCAAAGGATGTTTCAGACCCGGCCTCCACAATGCCCTGCAGCAGGCCCGTATCCTGCATGGGGAAAAAGCCCTTGGGCGTGACTGCCCACAGAAGGCAGGTCAGCGCCATTACGGCGACGGCCGCGCCAAGCATCAAAGGCTGGTGACGAAAAACGCCGTCAAGGCCGCGCGCGTACAAGACCAGGAGAATGCTGAAGAAATCTTTCCTCGGCGCGGTCCTGTCGATTTTTGCGGCGCGGTTTTTGAGCATGACGGCGCAGAGCATGGGGGTGAGAGTCAGGCTGATGACGGCTGAAACAAGAATTGTCACCGCCAGCGTGACCGCGAATTCCCGGAACAGCCGGCCGGCCACGTCTCCCATGAAGAGCAGGGGAATGAGCACAGCCACCAGGGAGACGGTCAGGGAAATAATGGTGAAGCCTATCTGCCCCGCTCCCTTCAGGGCAGCCTCCAGAGGAGGGTCGCCGTCTTCCAGAAAACGGGAGATGTTTTCAATCACCACAATGGCGTCATCCACCACAAAGCCGGTGGCGATGACCAGAGCCATCAGGGTCAGGTTGTTGAGGGAAAACCCGGCCAGATGCATTACGCCCAGGGAGCCGACCAGAGAAAGGGGCACGGCGAGCGCCGGGATGAACGTGGCCCGCGCGTTGCGCAGAAAAAGCCATATCACGAATATCACAAGAGCGACCGCGAGAAAAAGCTCGTATTGCACATCGCGCACGGTGGCGCGTATGGTAACGGTGCGGTCCGTGACAACGCGCACATCCACGGTTTCGGGCAACGTCTGTCTGAGGGCGGGCAGCAGGCGCGTCACGCTGTCGGCCACGGCGATGACGTTGGCGCCGGGCTGGCGCTGCACGGAAAGCACAATGGCCTGTCTGAAGGGCTGCCCTTCTCCCGCTACCCAGGCGGCCAGACGGGCGTTTTCCGCGCCTTCCACAACTTCGGCCACATCCTGCAGGCGCAGGGCGGCGCCGTTTTTATAACCGATGATGGTTTGGGCGTACTCCTCGGCCGAGGCGAGCTGGTCATTGGCGTCAATGGAACTTGCCCGTTCAGGACCGTCAAAGCTGCCTTTGGCGGTATTGACGTTGGCCTGCGCTATGGTCTGGCGCACATCGGCGAGGGTAAGGCCGGCGCTCGCGAGAAGCCTCGGATTTGTCTGCACGCGCACAGCGGGCCGCTGGCCTCCGGAAAGCGTGACCAGCCCCACGCCCGGCAGTTGCGAAATTTTTTGCGCCAGGCGCGTGTCCACCAGATCTTCCAGACGGGTCAGGGGCATGGACTCGCCCACCACGGCAAGCGTGATAATGGGCGGATCCGCCGGATTGACCTTGTTGTAGACCGGAGGCGCCGGCAGATCCTGCGGCAGCAGATTATTGGCCGCGTTGATGGCGGCCTGTACTTCCTGTTCGGCCACATCAAGGGGCACGGAAAGATCAAAGCGCAGGGTGATCGTGGAAGCCCCGGCGCTGGAGAGGGAGTGCATTTGCACAAGACCGGGCATGACGCCGAACTGCCGTTCCAGCGGCGCGGTGACGACGGCGGCGGCCACCTCCGGCGAAGCGCCGGGGTAGAGCGTCTGCACCTGAATGGTGGGATAGTCTATCTGCGGCAGAGCCGCCACCGGCAGGGTCCGCCAGGCCAGAAGACCGGAAAGCAGCAGGGCGGCCATCAGAAGCGATGTGGCAATGGGCCGCAGAATAAAAATGCGTGAGAAATTCATTGGGCGGTATGATAAACAGTGGATTTGAATCCCGCAAGTGGTCCTAGTGCCGTCAATAGAATTGCATGATATGGCAAAATTCTGTATGCTCCTTGCAAAGACAAGGAATTCTGATGGAAGCGGCATATCACCGTCACGATATACCTGATAGGATTTGGGAGCTTTTGGAACCTCTCTTGCTTGGACGCAAAGGCACTTGGGGAGGCAACGCCCGCGACAACCGCCAGTTCGTCAACGCGGTTTTCTGGATCTTGCGCACTGGCGCTCCGTGGCGGGATTTGCCTCCGGATTATGGTGATTGGAAAAATACACACCGTCGCTTTTGCCGCTGGCGAGACAAGGGAGTTTGGGAACGTCTTCTGGAAACATTGATGGATGAACCTGATTTTGAATGGTTGATGATTGATGCAAGCCATATCAAGGTTCATCCTCATGCGGCTGGTGCTCGGGGCGGCAACCAGGATATGGCTCGGACAAAAGGGGGCTCAGCTCCAAGATACGTTTGGCCGTGGATGCGCATGGTATGCCAGTCAGAATGTCTGTTACGGCAGGTACCACAGCGGATTGCGCCCAGGCTTGCAAGCTTGTTGAAGGAATAGAGGCGGGCAATCTGATGGCGGGCAGGGGCTATGATAGTGACGCAATCGTTAGAGCATTTTGCTATTGAAAATATGCACAGCTTTCAAACCACCCTCGCACATTTGGAGGCGTTATGGATTCGAAAGCTTCTTTGACTGCCAGAAAAAGGGTATCCCCGTCCGTTGCC
>JAISXC010000185.1 GCA_031270875.1 Desulfovibrio sp. | reverse complement strand
GACGTGGCACACTGGTTGGCCGCCAAACGCAATGTAGCATAGGAGGCGGCATGAAACCGCATCTGGCACGCCGTATCGAATCGCTCCAACACAACATGCGCATTGCGGAGTTGGATGCGATCGTCTTCACCGACAGGGAAAACCTTATCTATTACACCGGAGCTGTGGAAATAGAATGCATGGCCGTAATTATCCCGGCTTCCGGTGAGGCCGTCATATGCTGTCTCTGGCTTGACGCCCCCTATGTGCGCGAATGCAGCGGGTCCGGAACGATTAAGAGTTACCGATTCCCCTCTTCAAACATCGGGTCGTGCATCGTGACCACCTTACGTAGTATGCAGCTGCCCCGCATGCGCATCGGGTTTCACAAATACTTTATTGAGTTTGCCGTTTTCGATGCCCTGCGTAGCGCCTTTCCTTCCCTTGAATATCTGGCGGCTATGGACCTGACCTACAAAGTCCGTTCCGTCAAGGACGAGATGGAACTGACTTTGATAGCCAAAGCCTGCTCTCATCTTGAAGTGGGCATGCAGGCCGCTTACGCCTGTATACGGCCGGGAATAACAGAACTGGATGTTCTTGCCGAAGCCGATTACGCCATGCGCAAGGCCGGCTCCGAAGGGAGCACTTTTCGCATGCAGGTGCTTACCAAATCAAAGCAATTGCGCGCTCACCCCTTCGCCGGCAACAAAGTCATCGAGAACAATCAGGCCGTGGTCATACACCTCGGGGCCTCGAATGGCGGATATACCGGCAAGATATGCCGTACCGTCTTCCTGGGAGATGTCCCTGAAGAAACTCGGCGTATTTATACCGTCCTGCAGACAGCCCAGGAAATTGCGGTCCGGGCTTTGCGTCCGGGCGCAACATCGGCGCGGATTTACGATATTGTAAACGCCTGTATTCAAAAACAAGGATACGGAGGCCGGTTTCTTGACATCATCGGACATGGCGTGGGCATACGCCAGTCAGAGTTTTATCCGGTCATAGGCAAAGGCATCGACCATGTGATTAAAGAAAACATGGTCGTGGATTTGCTGCTGCCCACCATCTATGTCCCGGAAGCCGGTGGTCCGAGAATTACAGACATGCTGTTGGTGGGCAGTGAAGAAACAACCTTCATGACCCGGTTTCCACGGGAGATCTTTGATAAATGACCGCGGCATGTGTCCTGAGGACCAAAACGTGGCGCCTTCCGGCGTCACCCCTGAGAGGCGCTTATCAGGCGCGTTGTTTTTCAAATGGTACCGCGCGGCCACGCCGGCGTTCTGAGCGGAACGCGCGGTAGTTTCCGGCATACCCCGGCGATTTGGCTCACAAGTGACGGTCGCGTTTTTTCCCGGTTCTGAATAAACGACACACGAATACCCCTAAAAAAGGAGATGATGGAGGCAATATTCGGCTCATAAATAAGAACAGAGTTCAATAATATAGAATAAGCTTGACTACTCCAGGTAATTCGCACAGCGAGTGTCGCAAGAAACGGAGGACAGAATGGTTGATGCCAGCATTACAGATTTTTTTACTCCCAGAGGGATCGCCATCATAGGGGCTTCAAACAAAAAGGGTAGTCCCAACAATCAAATAGTTAAATATTCCAAAGAGATGAGTAAGACAGGAAAGATTTTTCCCATCAATCCCACTGTCGACGAAATTGAGGGTTTGCAATCTTACTCCAGCCTTGCGGATATTCCCGAGCCTGTTGACCTTGTGGTTATGGCCGTAGGCGCCAAGAGCGCCATCCAGGTGGCCGGAGACGTCAAGTCGCGGCGTGAAGCCAGGGGAGATGCAGGCGCAGTGGCCATCGTCACTGCCGGATTCAAGGAAATGGGTACGCCTGAAGCCATCGCGTTGCAGGAGGAGATGATCGGCATCATGCGCTCGTGCGGTGCGCGGGTTGTGGGTCCGAACTGCCAGGGCATTGCGGATTTTTACAACGGTGTCAACACCTCGTTCAGCCTGCCGCCTGTGACTCAGAAAGGGGGGTTGTCAATTGTCAGCCAGAGCGGAGCCCTGGCCACCTCATATCTGCGCTGGGCCAAGAAACAGAAGATGGTGGGGATGAACAAGTTCATCACCCTTGGAAATATGGCCGATGTGGACGTCACTGAGATACTTGAATTTCTCGGCGATGACCCTGCGACTACAAGTATCGCCCTATATCTTGAAGGCATCGCGGATGCCCGCCGGTTTATTGATACGGCGGCTCAGGTGACCAGGAATAAGCCCGTGACTGTGCTGAAAGCCGGAAGAAGCACCATGGGGTCCGATGTCGCGCGCTCGCATACCGCCTCCATTGCAGGTGACGATGCAATTTACAACGGCGCGTTTAAACAGGCGGGTGTACTCCGGGCGGATTCTATTGCGGATTTCTATCACACCGGCAGAGTTTTCGACAAGATGCCGCTGCCCAAGGGCAATCGCATCTGCCTGCTTACGGTCATAGGCGGTCCCAGCACTATCTGTGTAGACGCTTTGGCCGCTACGGGCGTGGGGCGGCTCGCGTGTTTCACCGAATCCTTCAGGAAAAACGCCCGCGCCATCCTTGCTCCCGCCTCCAATGTGGGTAGTCCGGATGGATATATCGACATGACGGCATCCGTCACCCCGCAGATGCATACTGATATCATCAGTTTGATCATGCAGGAAGACTCTATAGACGCGGTACTTTTCCTGACCTCGCCCCCAGGTTTTCTGGGAGACGGTGCTTTGGCCCGTTCCATTATCGACGGCTACAACTCGGTCCCGGGGGAAAAGAAAAAACCGTTCTTCACCGTACTGATGGCCGGCAACGATGTGGCTGACTGCGGCATCATCCTCGAAGAAAACGGCATGCCGACCTTTGACATGCCCGACGATGCCGCCAGGGTAATGAGCAACATGGTCAGGTATGCCGAGTACCTGAAGAGAATCAGGAGCGAACAATGAAGTCCATGATCCAGCAATGTCTCCGGGATGGACGCGTGGTCATGCCGGAGATTGAGACGCAGAAATTGTGCGCCGAGTATGCCGTCCCCTGCCCACCGCTGCAGGTGGCGGCCGATAAAGACGGATGTGTGGAGGCCGCGCGATCCGTCGGCTACCCGGTGGTCATGAAGATACGATCCCGCCAGATCGTTCACAAGTCCGATGTGGGCGGCGTCATCGCCGGCATTAGCAACGATGAGGAGGTGGTCGCGGCCCACGCGCGCATGTCTTCTTCTGTCGTGGGCACCTGCCCGGCAGCCGTCATTGACGGGTACCTCATCCAAAAGATGATGCCCGCAGGCATTGAGGTCGCTGTCGGTGCATTGCGCAATTCCCAATTCGGCCCTGTTGTCATGTTCGGTATGGGCGGCATTTATATTGAAGTATTCAAGGATGTCGAATTCCGGCTTGCACCCCTTGGCAAAGATGAAGCGCGACGTCAGATGGAGGCGACAAAAATCTACCAGGTGTTGCTGGGTATGCGAGGTCGTGAACCCTGTGATCTTGATGCTCTTTGCTCTTTGATAGTCAACGCGGGCAAACTGATTTGCGATTTTGAAGAAATCAGAGAGGTCGATTTCAACCCGGTCCTCAGCTATCCGGACGGCTGCATGGCTGTTGATGCGCGCATTGTGATCGGTGAATAGCAAACTGCTCCGTTGCGGTTTTTTGGGGGAAAAGACAAGCCCCTGTGCCGTGGAAGTGCGTTGCCGCCGGGGACGAAAAATTTTGACGGCTTCATAAGAAAGGAAGGTATGTTCATGGGAGAAATCAGACTACATGGACGGGGCGGGCAAGGTACAGTCATGGCTGCTGAAATGCTCGCGAACGCATTTGTGCTGGAAGGAAATTACGCGTCGGTGTTTCCTTCTTTCGGTATTGAGCGTCGGGGGTCTTCCGTTATGGCATTCGTCCGATACGGTAACGCGCCTATCCGGGAAAAGACGCGGGTTTACAATCCGGAGATATTACTGGTTCTTGACCCCAGTCTCCTGGAGAAAAAGGAAAGTTATCAAGGTTTTGTCAAGGGCGGCATCATTGTAAGCGCGGGTAAGAAAACAGAGTCGGTTCTGCGGATGGGTGTCGAGCCCTCGGTTATCGCGCTGGTGGACGGCATGCGCATAGCCCTGGAGGAAACCGGCACCAACATCACCAATGTTATCATGCTCGGTGCCTTTGCCAAGGCTGCGGGGGTCATATCTCTCGACCACATAAAGAAAGCTGTTGAGCAATCCTTTTCTGGCAGGCTGCTTGCGGAGAACCTGACCGGTCTTCAGCGCGGGTTTGATGAAACGGTTATACATTCTTACGATGTGAAACGATCGGATGAGGCGGAAGTATATGTCTTTGAGCAGAAAATCACTTCGTGTAAGGAACCGCCCGCATTGACGTACGAATCATCCTGGTCGGACTGCACGGAGAGGACAGCGATCATCAAGACGGGGGAATGGCGTTTCAAGCGGCCTGTGGTCAACAAGGATTCCTGCAGGCAATGCGGCATCTGCGCTGTCTACTGCCCTACAGGATGTATCCATGAACAGAAAACCCATTATTTTCTGCAGGATTACACCTACTGTAAAGGCTGCGGCGTGTGCGCCAATGAATGTCCTGCCCATGCCATAGTCATGTATTTTGAGGAGGAAGCGTTGTGATTAAAGTCCTGAGCGGAAACAAGGCCGCGGCGCACGGTGTGCGTCTGGCCCGGCCCGATGTTATTGCCATGTATCCTATCACTCCACAAACCCCTTTGGCCGAAGAGCTTGCCAAATTCTATGCCGAAGGAGAGATCGACAGCGAGATGATTGAGGTAGAAGGCGAGCATACCGCCATGAGCGCCATCACCGGCGCCGCCGTTGCGGGCGGCCGGGTGTTTACGGCCACCTCTTCATGGGGTCTTTCCTTTATGAACGAGCCCCTCATGTACTGTGCGGGCATGCGGGTCCCGGCGGTGATGGTTGATGTAACCCGCGAAACCTCCTCCATGCGTGGGGTCGGTGGTTCCAGGCAGGATATCATGACCGCCCGTGACAGCGGATGGGTACAAATTGAGCCGGAGAACTGCCAGGAAGTTTTGGATTCAATCCTCATGGCCTACAGGCTTTCCGAAGACGCTGACGTGCTTCTGCCAGTAATGGTGGCCTATGACGGCTTTTTTCTCTCCCATCAATATGAGCGGGTCGATGTGCCGGATCAGGAACGCGTCGATAAGTTCCTTGCTCCTGTCGCCAAACGCAGGGGCACCACACTTTCCGGTGGAAGAAAGATGCATTTCAGTATCAGCCTTGCCGGGAACGAATTCGCCTCTTACCGCAAGCAGACCCTTGAAGCGCTGGATCGGGTCAAAGGAGTCTACAAAAATATCGAGGATGAATTCGAAGCCATTTTCGGCCGGAGATACAGCATGGTGGACAATTACCGTGTTGAGGATGCGGAAATTCTCTTTCTCACAGCGGGCAGCTGCGCAGGAACTATCAAGTCCGTGGTGGACAAAGCCCGTGCCCGCGGTATCAGGGTCGGGCTTGCCCGTATACGCATGTTCAGACCCTATCCGCGCGAAGCTTTGGTTCAAGTTCTGGAAAATAAGAAGGCCGTGGCCGTCATTGACCGCAGCATTTGCCTCGGTTGGAACTGCGGACACCTGTACATGGAGGCCAGGGCGGTACTCCCGGATATCAAGAATCCTCCAAAAATGGTGGATTTTGTGGATGGGCTATCCAGCCTGGACATCACAGTGGACCACATTGAAAGGGCTTTGGCTATTACCCTTGCAGCCGCAAGCGGAATACAAGTGAAAGAATGCAACTGGTTGATATGGGAATGAAGGGGGTAGTCCGGATGAGTACGCAATATGTAATGATAGGCGCCGGACCGGCAGCGCAAGCCGCTGCAAAAGCTATCCGCGCCGAAGATAAGGATGGCACCATCGTCTTTATCACCCGTGAGGAAACTTTGCCTTATTCTCCAGTGGCGCTGCCCTATCTTCTCCATGACGAGATGAACAGCGAGCAGCTTTTCTCCAAGGGCAAAATCATGCTCGACAATCTCGGCGCATGCATGGTGACCGGCAAGGAAGTGAAGGCTGTTGACCCGGCCGCCAAGAAAATCCTTTTCTGTAACGGTAGCGCGCAGTCCTACGATAAGCTGCTGGTGGCCACTGGGGCCAGCCCCGTGCGCGCCATCGTGGAAGGTTTGAGCGAGAGCGACGCTCATGTCTTCAGAACTTATGCTGACTACAAACGCCTTGCCGCTGAATGCCGCAAAGGGGGTGACGTACTGATTTACGGCGCTGGGCTTGTTGCCGTTGAGCTGGCCGAAAGGCTTGCGGCAAGTGGCTATAAAGTGACCATTGTTGTCAGAAGTTATCTGCTGCGCAAGTATTTCAGCAAAGAAACCGTTGCGGTGCTTGAAAAGAAATTCGCCGATAACAGCGTGACCATTATCAGCGGCACCACCATTGCCGGAGCGCTCAGACAGAGAGGTAAATATTCCGTCACCTTATCAAACGGTGAAACCAAGCTCTACGACGCGCTGATTATGGCCCTCGGAGTGACCCCAAACTTTGTGGACGGGTTTGAAAAGGCTGGCGGCGGTATCAAGGCCGATGGAAGGCTGCTTGCAGCTCCTGATGTGTACGTCTCCGGCGATGTCGCCGCACCCGCCGACTACACCGGAACCACCTATGCGCCATGCCCCATTTCGCCTGAAGCGGTCAAACAAGGCAAGATAGCGGGGCGCAACATGGCTGGCGGCATGGAGAGATATGACGGATGGGTTTCGGCCAACTATTTCCGCATATTCGACAAAAATCTGTTCAGTATCGGTGAGATTGAAGGAGTGACCGGACTTTCATGCCTGATCCTGAAAGGCGGAGGTGGCGGTAAAACATTAAAGCTGCTGTTTGACGGTGATCTTCTGGTCGGAGTGGAAGGCTTCGGCTGTAAAGAGGTACATCCTGGCGTCTTTGGTTTCCTGATTCGAAACAGGGTTCCTGTGGGCGACGACAAGGAACTGCTTCTGGAAAAACCCCGTGAAGCCGCTTTGCGGCTGATGCAGAAGTACCGCATGGAAAACAAACTGTAAGAAGGAGATGCGCAGTGGCTCACCGTACTTTGTTGATAGACAGCAGGAAATGTCCGATTGAGTGCACGGTCTGCGTGGACGCATGCAAAGACCGGGGCGCATTTCCCAAGCAACCCATGATTGAACGCATTGCCGTGCCGGAAAAGGAATACAGTACCGTTGTCACCTGTAACCACTGCGCCGGCGGCGACTGCATGGACGTCTGCCCCACCGGCGCCCTGGCCCGGAACGAGAGCGGGGTCGTTGACCTGGACGTGACCGTCTGCATCGGATGCGGCCTTTGCAACTTGAGCTGTCCTTACGGCGCTATCATGTCCGTGCCGGATATGCACAAGTCCTGTAAATGCGACCTGTGTTCTCACCGGGAAACCCCTGCCTGCGTCGCAGCTTGTCCCGGCAACATTCTGTCAATCCAGGACCCTGGGTCTATTTTGGAAAAATTCGCGCCTGACCCGCATTCCCCAGGTCTGCAGTTCTGCCCGGGCTGCGCCATGGAATTGATTTCCCGCGTACTCCTGAAGACCGTCGGCGACGATGTGCTTCTCTTTGGAACGCCCAGTTGCTGTGTTTTGAGCGACAAGGTCAAAGTGCCGTATTACGGGACGCTTATGACCAATATGGCCTCCACTATGAGCGGCGTTTCTCGGTACTTCAAAAAAACCGGCAGAGACACGATATGCCTTGCGCTGACGGGTGACGGAGCAACTGCCGATATTGGCTTCGGCGCCCTGTCAGCCGCCGCCGAGCGAGGCGAGCGGATCTTCTTTGTCTGTTATGACAACGAGGCATACATGAACACGGGTATCCAGCGCAGCGGCACTACTCCGTTCGGGTGCTGGACGAACACAACTCAGGTGGGCCGCCATGCCCAAGGCAAGAGCCGCGCCGCCAAGGATGTTCCCATACTTATCGCCGAGCACGGGGTGGCTTACGCTGCAACCGCCACCCTCGCTTTTATGGAAGATTTCATCGCCAAAATCCGGAAAGCCAAGAAGGCAGTGCTGAATGGCGGCTTTGCATACCTGCATGTGCTCGCCCCCTGCCCCACGGGCTGGAAAATGGCTACGGACAAAGCCATTGAGGTCACCCGTGCCGCGGTTGCCACAAATTACTTCCCTCTGTGGGAGGCGCAATTCGGCGCCTTCAGGTTCACCCACAAGGAAGCAGAGCCACTGCCCATCAGGGAGTTCATCAAATATATGCGCCGCTTTTCCCATCTGGACGAGGAACTGATCAGTATTTTCCAAGAGCTTGTTGATCAGCGGTACACACGCATTGAACGCTTGGCCTGTGACTGACGGGCCGAAACCCTTCACAAAGGAGCAACCATGAAAACGCTCAAAATGTTTACCGTGCTGTTGGCTTTGTTTCTCAGTTTCAGCGCGCCCAGGCAGGCTTCGGCCTTTGATCCCGCCTCTGCCGCGGACAAAGTTCGTTTCGCGTCCATGACTATCGGCGGTTCCTGGTACATATATGCCGTGACCGTAGCCCAGGCCATGAAGCTCGCCATGCCCGGGATCGTTGTTGATGTGTTCCCCTATCAGGGCGGCATCGGCAATCCTATCCTGGTGAGCGATGGTAAGGCTGAAATGGGACTTTCCTTTTCGGTGGCCTCGAACTGGGCGTACAACGGTATAGTGTCATACACGGGTAAACCCAAGAAGAACCTTCGCGCCCTACTCGGCGGACTCTCAAGCCCATACCGTGTCGGCGTGGTCGTCGACGAAAAACTCGGCATCAACTCCATCGCCGAACTCGTTGCCAAAAAGCCCAAAGTACGTCTGGTAACCGTCCAACGCGGCGGTCTCGGCGAAGTCATGGCTCAGCAGATATTTGAAGCTTACGGGATCACCTACAACGACATCAAACAATGGGGAGGCAGCGTGACCCATGTGGATCTTGCAGCGGCTGTTTCTCAAATGAAGGACGGCCAAGCCGACATATTCATCCACAATATGAGCTTCAAGCAGCCCGACATTACCGAAATGTGTCTTCGCGGCGGCCTGAAGTTCTTGGCCCTCGGCGAAAAGGAAGCCCGGTATCTCAGTGAGAAATACGGTCATATGCCTGAAGTTTACTTTGAAAAAGACGAGTTCAACGGCATGACCGGGCGGGTGCGCACTGTCGGGTACCCTTCGGGTATCATCTCCACAGACAAGATGTCTGAAGGCTTGGCCTATACCATTGTAAAGGCCGTATGCGAAAATAAGGAAATGCTCTCCAACGCCCATGCCTCAATGGTGTCCTTTGACCCGGCCAAAGCTTGGCGCCCTGAAATCAACGGGTTCATTCCTCTGCACCCCGGAGCTGAAAAGTATTTCAAGGAGAAAGGCTACATGCAATGAGGTTCCGGCCTGCCTGACCGTTCGCGGCAGATCGGTCAGGCAGAGCAGCAACGCGAACCGTTTCCGACGAAACTAAGCCCATGGTCTGTCGAGTGAAGTGTTTCCCTATCCACAAGAAGAAGGTTTTGTATGAACACAACTATTGCTTTAATCGGGTTTGGCGAGGCAGCCTACCATCTTTGCCGTGGATTCAAAGAGGAAAATATCACAGGAATAAAAGCCTTTGACGTGCTGCTCGAAAGCGGCCGGAAAGACCAAATTGATACCGTGCGAAAACGTGCGGAAGAAACCGGGGTGAGCCTGGTCGACAGCCTCGGCGACATCATGAGCGCGGACATTATCTTCCTCTGCGTTCCCGCAAAGTTCGCCGAAAGCGCAACTATGGAAGCCATGCCCTTCCTTGCTCCGGAGAAGCTGTATATCGACGTCACCACGAACCGCCCGGCCGTAAAGGAAAAGCTCGGCGCACTCATGAAGGAAAAGGGGGTCCTCTACGTTGACGCCTCCGTCATGGGGGCAGTGCCCCTCTATAAGCACAGGACCCCGACTCTTGTCTGCGGTAACGGCGCGGAAAAGATGCGGCAGACGCTCGGCCCCCTGGGCATGGACCTTACTTATGTGGGTGAAGCCGCGGGCAGGGCGGTCAAAATGAAACTCACGCGCAGCATCTTTATCAAGGGAATAGAAGCATTGACCCTGGAAATGCTGTTGACGGCCAGAAAATTGGGCATTGAGGACGAGATCATGGCCGGGTTGCACAAATCTTTTGAAGTACAGGGATTCACCAGAATGGTAGAGCAACTCGTAACCAGTAATGTCATGCACTCTTCCCGGAGAGCCGTTGAAGCGGATGAATGCATGGAATTGATTACGGAAAGCGGATTTGAACCTGTCATGATGGAGGCTGCCAAGCGCAAGCTGAAGTGGTCTGCGAACATCGGCTTTACGAAACTCAAGCCTGTACCAGAATGCACGACACTGTCTGACTTGTACGTTCTGTGGGAAAAACTCGGAGTATGTGTGAGCGAAGGCAAGGGAGGAAAATAATCATGGCAATGGGGAAAGAAAACCTGCGTACTTACGCCGGTGCCTTAGTCGCGATCAGCGTACTTGTACTGCAAATTGCCGCCATGTACTTCAATTTGGTCCCGGTGATCGCTCATCGTTACAGCTTCGTCGCCTTGGCCATGATTCTGCTGTTCCTTAAAAAAGGGAAAAATACGGCTGAAGCAGCGATAAATTGGCTA
This sequence comes from Desulfovibrio sp., assembly GCA_031270875.1. Next base: position 6,894 of record JAISXC010000185.1, on the reverse strand, counting down.
TGCATCGCTATGTGCATCTTCGGTATAGGCTACATGTTTATGGAGGCCGGGCGTATCGAACTGCGTATCGCTTTTGTAGAAGACCTGGAATATTTAGACTATATTGTCGGCTTCAGTTTCATCATCATGTTGCTTGAAGGAACGCGGCGTATCGCGGGCAACGTCCTGTTCGTCCTGGCTCTCATCTTCGTCATCTATGGGTTCGCGGGGCCGTATATGCCCGGCGTGCTTGCCCATACCGGTTTTTCTCCCTCAATTTTCCTTGAATCCAACACCATGTCCACCGGCGGCGTGTTCGGCACGGCTACGGGAGCGGTAGTCAATTACGTCTTCTATTTCCTGCTTTTCACCACCTTTCTGGAAGTCAGCGGCGGAGGCCAATTGTTCATCGACACCGCCATCTGGCTGGCCGGGCGCTTCAGGGGCGGCACGGGCAAGGCCGAGATCGTTTCCAGCGCCCTCATGGGCATGATCAGCGGCAGCGCGGTCGCCAATGTCGTAGGCGTGGGTTCACTGACCATCCCGATTATGAAGCGCAACGGGTTCGACAACGCGACCGCCGGGGCCATCACCGCCGCCGCGGCAACGGGCGGGCAGCTCATGCCTCCGATCATGGGGGCGGCCGCCTTCGTCATGGCCGAAACCACCGGCATATCTTACGCGAACATTGCCCTTTCAGCGGCTCTCCCGGCAATCTTCTACTATTTCGGAATATTCTGCCAAGTGGATTTTTATGCCCAGCGGCACGGCCTCCGGGGACAGCCCAAGGAACTGCTGCCGGACATCAAAAGCTCCGCGAAACGATACCTGCATATGATGTTTCCTCTCGGGCTCCTCATCTATTATATCGCCGAGGGCAAATCCATTATGATGGCTGGGCTCATCACTACCGGCACGCTTATAGCCGTCAGCTTCCTGCGCCGCGAAACGTGGATGACTCCGGACAGAATACTGAAAGGCGTCGTGGGCACAGTGCGGGGTTTGCCGTCCATCGCCTTGCCCTGCGCTACCGCGGGTCTCATCATCAGTGCCGTCATAGCTTCCAGCCTCGGCACAAAGCTTTCCGGCCTGTTTGTCGCCATCGCCGGGAGCAGCATCTTCCTGAGCCTCGCAGCCGTCATGATTGTATGCATCATCCTCGGCATGGGCATGCCCACTATTTCAGCGTACATCATTGTGGCCATGCTCCTGGTTCCGAGTCTCATCCAACTCGGGGTGCCGCTTTTGGCCGCGCATATGTTCACCTTCTATTTCGCGCTGCTCTCCTTCGTCACGCCGCCCGTCGCGCTTTCGGCATACACGGCGGCGGGAATAGCGGGAGCAGACCCAAGCAAGACAGGGTGGGTCGCCTTCATGTTCACTTTCTCCGGCTTCATCGTGCCCTATATCTTCGCCTATGATCAGGCCCTGTTCCTTGACGGTTCACCACTCTGGATTATTTGGGTGTCCTTTACTGCCGGGCTTGGCATCTGGACTCTGGCAGGTTCCATCATGGGCTGGTTTTTCACCGGAGCCGGCATTGCTGAACGCCTCGCGGGCGCCGTTTCCGCCATCATGCTCATAATTCCAACAGTTACCACCGATATCGCGGGCTTGGGCGGTATCGCTCTGGTGCTGTTGTTCTCCTACCGGAAAAAGCGGGTAGCCATGCGTGAGGCGGCGGCGTAACGCCGGGACGGTCATCGCGCCGGGGGGAAGCTTTTCCCTCTGGCGCGTCTCCACAGCTTTCGGCATCACAGGCAAGGAGCGTAGCATGCAATTTTCCGAGAGAGCGAAAGCGGCGCGTCCGTCTCCCATTCGGGAAGCAATGAAATATTCGCTGGCGGACGGCGTTATTTCCTTTGCCGGGGGCTTGCCCGCGCCGGATCTTTTTCCCGTCGACGCGTTGCGGGAAATCATGCCCCGCATTCTGGCGGAGGAAGGAAAGGTCGCGTTGCAGTACGGCGCTACGGACGGCCATCTTCCCCTGCGCGAGCAATTCTGCATACGCATGGCAAAAGCGGGAATCAAAAATGCCGATCCGGCAAAGGTGCTGGTTCTTAACGGGTCACAGCAGGCTCTCTATTTCGCGGCCAAAGTTTTCGTGAACGAGGGTGATGTCATCCTCACCGAACGCCCCAGCTATCCCGGGGCGATCAACGCCTTCCGCTGGTCCATGCCGCACTATGTCGATGTGGCGACGGACAAGCAGGGTATGGTTCCCGAGGATTTGGAGGCTACGCTCAAGAAGTATCAGGAAACGAAGCTTATTTACGTTATTCCCAACTTCCAGAACCCCACGGGCATCACCATGGGGGTGGAACGCAGAAAGTCGCTGGCGGATATTGCCAGCAGATATGGAGTCCCGTTGCTGGAAGACAATCCGTATGGCGAGCTTTCCTACGATTATGACGAGCAGTTGCCGTCAATCAAAAGTTTCGACACCGAAGGCTGCGTCATCTACATTGGTTCCACCTCAAAAATTTTCTGTCCCGGCTTCCGCGTGGGGTGGGCGTATATCGACAATCCCGATATTTACCAGAAATTCATTTTCTGCAAACAGGGCTCGGATCTGCATACCAGCGAGTTTTCCCAGCGGGTCATAGCCTGCTACCTGCGCGAATACGACATTGACGCGCATGTGTTGAAACTGCGCGACCTGTACCGGCACCGTCGAGATGTCATGCTGGCCGCCATCAATGCGAAGTTCCCCAAGGGCGTCCGCTACATGAAAACGGGCGGAGGCCTTTTCCAGTGGCTGACCTTGCCGGAGGGAATTGATACGGGCGCGCTGCTGGCGAAAGCGGTCGAGAAAAAGGTCGTCTACCTGCACGGGGAAGCGTTCTATGTGCGTGATCCACTGAAGAACCGCATGCGTCTCAACTTCTCCAACATGGACGACGAGCGGATAACCGAGGGCATAGGCCGCTTGGCTGCGCTGCTCAGCGATGTTTTGTAACATGACCTTTGCTGATCTGAAAAAGGTGGATATCGTCAGGTTTCCCACTCCTTTGGACCCCATGCCGGCTCTGTCCGCGCGGCTTTGCGTGACCAATCTGCATATCAAGCGCGACGATCTCGCGGGTCCGGCCTTGTCCGGAAACAAGATCAGGAAGATCGAGTACTATGTGCGCGAGGCTCTGGACTTGGGTTACACCACGGTTCTGACTCACGGCGCGGCCCAGTCCAATCACGCCCGACTTACGGCGGCGGCCGCTGCGAAATGCGGCCTGAAGAGCGTGCTGCTTCTGAAAGGCGACAGACCTCTGGCATTGAGCGGTAACTTGCTGCTCAACCGCCTTCTTGGAAGCGAGATGCGTTTTTATGGCCGGGAAGATTCTCTGGAGGCCACGATTACGACCGCCGTCACGCAATGCAGGGCGCGTGGAGAAAAGGTGTATGTGATCCCGCTCGCCACGGCCAAAGGGCTTGGCGTTGCGGGATACATGCATATTGCCGCTGAATTGGCGGAACAGGTGAAAGAACTGCCGCAGCCTCCAAAGGACATTGTCTGCGCCGTGGGCTCGCTCGGCACCTTTGCCGGGCTGTGGCTCGGGATTCGCCACTATGGCGCCCCGTTCAGGGTTACCGGCATTTCGGTGAACCCGGCCACCATGCCCTCCCTGGCGAAAGCGGCGGCGCTGGTCAATGAAGCGAGCTGTGATCTGGGCCTGGGAATTCGTTGCGAACCGGGCGAATTGGACATCGTCTTCCATACGCCGGAAACGCCTTATGCATGCGTGGATAATGCCGGTCCGGTGTGGGAGCATATCCGGCTTCTGGCGGAGACAGAGGCGGTGTTTCTTGATCCCGGCTACACAGGCAAGGCTTTTTACGGGTTCGTGGATTTGCTCGGCAAGGGGCGGTTCGCGGACGGCGCTATTTTTTATCACAGCGGCGGCACCCCTGGTCTTTTCGCGGCGGAGCACGTCGCGGCGGCCAACGCCGCGCTTTGGACAGAAGAAGAGGCAACGATGCAATAACGCGCCCGCCGCCCTTGCCGCGGCTCGCCATGCAGCATTCGAAAGAGAAGGAGTGCAGAGCTATGAGTCAGGAAAGCCAGGTTATACTGAAGAAAGAAGAACTCGCCGGCGCGATTGCCGAACTGCTTGAAAAGGCAGGCGTACCTACGGCGGATGCGGCCGTGACGGCTGACGTCATGGCGGACACCAACGCCAAGGGCATAGAGTCACACGGGGTGCGCTGGCTGGATGTCTATCTGCAGCGGATACAGGCCGGAGGCGTTAATCCGGTAACGAGGATTGACGTACTCAAGGACAAGGGCAGCCTGCTTATGTTGGACGCCAACAACGGCCTCGGTCAGGTGGCCATGGTCAAAGCTGTGGAAATGGGCGTGAAAAAAGCCGGGGAAACCGGCATGGCCATAGTCGGGGTACGCAATTCCAACCATTTCGGCGCCTGTTCCTATTACACGGAAATGGCCGCCAAAATGGGGATGGTATCATTCTGCTGCACCAACTCCACTCCCCTGATGGCCCCATGGGGCGGCATTGACCTGTGCATCGGCACCAATCCCATCTCTTACGGCTTTCCCACCAAAGGCACGCCCATCGTACTGGACATGGCGACGACCGCCTACGCCCGCGGCAAAGTGTTCATCGCGGCCCGTAAGAACCTGCCCATTCCCGAAGGCGTCGCCCTCAACAAATACGGCGACCCCACGACCGATGCCAAGGAAGCTCTTGAAGGCATAATGCTGCCTGCCGCCGGTCCAAAGGGATTCGGGCTTTCGCTTGTCGTCGACTTGCTGGCCGGCATCATGACCGGCTCCAACTACGGTGCGCATATCACCTCGCTCTTCGGCGCTCTGGACAAAGCCCAGCAAATCGGCCATTTCGCTTTCTTCCTCAACATCGGCGATTTCGTATCCGAGGCCGACTATTACAGGCAAATCGAAGACAACATCGCGGCCATGAAAAAATCCAGGCTTGCAAGAGGTTATGAACGTATTTACATGCCAGGCGAAATCGAAGCCGGCATCAGGGAAAAAGCCCTGCTGGACGGCATCGCCATTCCCGCTCCGACCTGGCAGGCGGTACAGGAATGGAAGGCAAGACTCTCCTGACGCATGGCGGGGCAGGCCGCATTGAGACAATACGAGACATCTGAGCAATCCTGTCAGCGCCTTTCGAGCATCTTTTCACGGCAACGAGGAGCGCATGTTTCAATCCACACTCGGCTCCATCCGTCGACTGACTCCGTCCCGGCGGATAGGAGCCGGGTGGATTGCCTCCTCCCTGAAGGGAGGGGTTACCGGGATGGTATGCCCGGCATAGCCGGGCGTCAAGCTGGAATGTCCCTGAAGGGAGAGGTTTCAGACCATAAAGGAAGGTTTGATGAAAAAGACGACAGTAACATCCTTGCGAGATTGGATAGACTATTTACGCGGAAAAAACATGCTGAGGAATATTCCCCGCGAGGTAGACCTGAAATATGAATTGGCGGCAATCGGCAAAAAAGCTGACGGCAAGTTTGCATCGTTCTTTTCTAATGTAAAGGGACACACCATGCCGGTCATCACGGGCATCGCCTACACGCGCCAGATGTACGCTGATATGCTCGGCGTAAGCGTGAACGATCTTGCAGACACTTTCGCCCAAGCCCAGACCGTACCCGGCGAATATGAAATCATCGCTTCCGCCGCAGCGCCCGTGCATGAAAAAATTTTCACTACAGTGGATCTGTCCGCTTTTCCCATTCCCATGCATCATGAAAAGGACGCAGGGCACTATATCACAGCAGGGGTACTCATCGCCAAGGATCCGGAAACAGGAAAACGCAATCTTTCCATCCATCGCCTGCATGTACAGGGGCCAGACCAGCTCGGTATTCTGATCCTGCCTCGGCATCTGGATCATTTTTACCGCAAAGCTGAAGCCGCGGGGAAACCTCTGGAGGTCGCCGTTGCCATCGGTCTTGACCCGGTATTGCTGCTCGCATCACAGGCTATCGTGCCACTCGGGTTCGACGAGTATACCATTGCCGGCGCGCTGTATGAAAATCCCCTCCAGCTCGTCAAAGGAAAAACTGTAGATATTGAAGTTCCGGCACATGCAGAGATTGTCCTGGAAGGGCATATCCTTCCCAAGATCAGGGAAATAGAGGGGCCTTTTGGAGAGTATCCGAAATACTACGGTCCGGCGTCACTGAAACCCGTGTTGAAGCTGACGGCGGTAACTCACCGCAACAATCCAATATACCATACGATTGTGCCTGCTACCATGGAACATTTGCTCCTCGGCGCCATTCCCCGTGAAGGGGGGATGCTCCAGGCCATCCGTCATGCTGTGCCTACAGCGCTCAGTGTACATTTGACCCCCGGCGGCGCCTGCCGTTACCATGTTGTGGTCGGCATCAGAAAAGTCAACGAAGGCGAAGCCAAAAATGTTATGTTCGCTGCCTTCGCCAGCAGTCAGGAAGTCAAGCGCGTGGTCGTGGTCGACCCGGATGTCGATATATTCGATCCCGAGGATGTGGAATGGGCTATGGCGACACGCGTGCAGGCCGGCAGTGATGTGGTTATAGTCAAGCGCGCTTGCGGCAACAAACTTGACCCCTCCACTGACGAAGGAGTGTGCGACAAAATGGGCATTGACGCGACCGTGCCGCTTGCCGTGGACCCTTTCCGCTTTGAGCGTATCCGCATTCCTGGAGAGAAGGAATTGCGCCTGGAAGACTACATTGAACCATAATAACCGCATGCTTTCTGCCGTTTCAAAGCGTGGCAAACTTCGTTTTATATTGTACAAAGACAATATGAACGCGGAGAAACTCATTGACTGGAGTTTCCTGATAATCGCGTCTTTACTCAGATAACTTTGTATAATAACACATAAAATATCTAAAAATACGGTATTATAATTCGTTTTCAGGATTGGCTTTTTGGCGCAGATG